>JAFYNS010000026.1 GCA_017556505.1 Bacillota bacterium
AAACCTTGTTGTCACAGCCCTGTTCACGGATCCTCCTGCAGGAGAGGCAGTGGCCCAGGTCATAACCTATCCATATCAGGTGGCGGAGACAGAGCTGACGGAGCTTCCGGATACCATTGAACTTAGGACGGTGTTTGAGTAGAGAATGAAATAGCCGGGTGCAATGCACCCGGCTAAACTGAGGAAAAGTTTAGAAGAAGTTATTTGCATCAGAGTATATCTGAAATGAGGAGACAGTGTGAGGAATACTTGGCATCTCCGCAGTCTGAGGCATGACTGCAGGTTAGACTGATCAGACACACATCTGCCTGGCAGCTTCCGCCGCCTTCTGCATCGTATAATTCTGTTAACACAACTTCCAACTCAGTGACAGGACATGCTGTCCTGTTTTTCGTTTCAAATATCATACACTTTCTTTTAACCCAGTTCGCAGCCTACGATGGTAATACCAGCTACGCAGGAGTAAGGGGTACCGCCCATGTTATGGGTCAGACCCAGCTTCATGTTGTCACGCTGACGTTCACCTGCTTGGCCATGGAACTGGAGCCAGGATTCGTAAATCATTCGGATACCGGTTGCACCGATTGGATGACCGAATGACTTCAGACCGCCGGAAATATTAACAGGCAGTTCGCCGTCGTGGTTGAATACACCGTTCATAACGTCTTTCCAGCCTTCGCCGCGCTTACTGAATCCCAGGTCTTCGTACAGCAGCAGTTCTGTGATGGAGAAACAGTCATGTACTTCTGCCAGAGAGATTTCCTTACGAGGGTCTACAATACCAGCTTCCTTGTATGCCAGCTGTGCTACCTTGGCATTTTCCACGATGGTAGCAAAGTCATAGCTCTGGTGCTTTTCGCTGTGAGCGGGACCGCCGATAACCTGCAGTGCCTTTACATACATTGGGTCCTTACGGTACTTTGGTGCATCTTCTGTACGAACGATGATGGCACATGCACAGCCATCGGAAACACCGGAGCAGTCATACAAAGTCAGAGGATATGCAATGTATGGGGAGTTCAGGATTTTGTCAAACGGTACCGGTTTGCGGAACATCGCCTTTGGACTGCGGGAACCGTTGAAGTGATTCTTATATTCGATGGAGCTTAATGCTTTACGCATTTCTTCTTCAGTCAGACCATACTTGGCCATGTATGCTGTCGCAGACAGAGCGAACATGGCTGGTGCGGACAGGTCCGGAATGGTACGGTCCTGTTCCCAGTTTGGAATAGCCAGGCCGCTGTAGCCTCCGTCTTTCAGCTTTTCACAGCCGATTGCCATAGCTACATTGCATGCGCCGGATGCTACTGCATAGCAGGCATTTCTGAATGCGTCAGTACCGGTACAGCACTTGTTTTCAATACGGGTTACCGGTTTGTACTGAATCTTCAGACGGTTGGTGAGAGTATCGCCAGCCAGACCGGAAGAGTAGGTGCCAAACCAGAATGCATCGATATCGTCAATTTCCATACCGGAGTCAGCCAGACATTCATCTACCGCTTCCACCATTAAGTCTTCCATGCTGCAGTCGAAACGTTCACCAAACTTGGTACAGCCCATACCGATTACAGCAACTTTATCTCTGATACCTGCCATTTATTCCACCTCCTGTTTTAAAACAGCCTTCCAGAAGTAGGTGTGGATGCCATCCACGGTCTGGAGGCAGCGGAAGGACATTTCTACTTCACATCCAACCTTAATCTGATCCAGTTCGCAGTCTACCAGATAGGTAAACAGACGGCCGCCGCCTTCAAAGTCTACTACGACTGCAATATTTGGAGAATCCTGTGAGTCTGCCAGATAGTCTACTGTAAAGGTCTTGATATATGCTCTGTGACCGTAGAAGCGGTACAGATCCAGTTCATCCTTAGTACAGCATTCTACGCAGATTCTGGTAGGTGGGAACTGTGGAGTTCCGCACTTTCTGCAGATGCTTCCGTACAGGCCCAGGTTCTTTTCAGGAATACGGTAATATTCCGGCAGAGAAGAACGCATTGGCTTAGGACGGCGTGCAGGTTCATAGGACATCATTGCCTTCCAGCGCAGGTACTTCTCATAATTCATGGTTGTTTTCTTTCTGTTGATCCACTTGGTTAAAGTAGGACGGACAGCCAGTTTTTTGATTTCTTCTGTTACAGTAAAGATGATGGCATCGCAGCCTTCGCCATAGCCCAGGTAGAGAATTCTGTCACCAGGCTTGGCGGTTTCCAGTGCACCTACCAGCATCAGCGGAGCACAGGCAGCACCGGCATTACCAACCATCTTGTAGTTGCCGTCCTGGATCTGTTCAGGTTCGAAGCCCAGAGCCATAGCAGTCTGCTGCTGATAACGTTCAGTGTGTGCATAGAGAATAACCTTCGCGAAGTCAGCAGGGGTCAGGCCAGCCTGTTCCATAATCTTCTTCGCAGTCTGCGGTACGATTTTGCCGTAAAATTCTTCGTAAGGGAAACGGTCTTCCCAGCTTCTTACGAACTTGTCGTCCTTATCTCTCCATAAGTCATGGAAGTCAGCGGACATGCTGTAGGATGCAGTCACTTCAGCGATAACGTCTGTATCACCGAAGAGGAA
>JAFYNS010000027.1 GCA_017556505.1 Bacillota bacterium
CACCCTGGAAATGCTCATGGCTCAGAATGCTGCCGCCGACAATCGGAAGGTCTGCATTACTACCAATAAAATAGTGCGGGAAGATGGTAACAAAGTCCAGCAGTTTCTCAAAGGCGGCCTTGTCGATTTTCATAGGTGTATGCTCAGAGTTGAATGCGATGCAATGCTCATTATAATAAACATAAGGACTGTACTGCAGGAACCAGGGCTTGCCGCCGATTGTAATGGGAATGATCCGGTGATTCTGTCGTGCAGGATGATTCATGCGGCCTTCATAGCCTTCATTCTCCACGCAAAGCAGGCACTTGGGATAACCGGACTGCGGTGCAGTTTTTGCTGCTGCAATTGCCTTGGGATCCTTTTCGGGTTTACTCAGATTGATGGTAATATCCAGATTGCCATACTCGGTAGTGGTCTTCCAGCGAACATCTTTCTGAATACGGTAACGCCGGATGTAATCCGTGTCCTGAGAGAACTTATAGAACCAGTCTGTAGCAGCCTTAGGATTCTCCGCATACAGTTCCTTGAACTTATTGCGGACCTCACGAGGCGGAGGTGTAAGAATACCCATCAGTTTGGTATCGTACAGATCTCTGCTTGTGATATCATCAGAAATGATACCTTTATTCACTGCATCGTCCAGCAGATTCTTCAGAATTTGGTCCAAAGGCATGGGCCGGACGTCTACAGGTTCAAAGCTGTGCAGCTGCTGGGGAGTAAGCAGCTGGTTTATAATAAACGCCTTGTCGCATGGCTCAATAAGTTTCTTATCTAAGCCATATTGTACCAAAGCGGAAATACTCGAATTCATATCCATAATTAACACTCCTTTTGAAAGGTCAAGACCGTACAAGCTGAGGGGTTTCCCCCTCAGTCTGTAACCGGTGTACTGTAGGATCGTGTTATCTATCTCTATTCACAGATGAGATAAGGCGAAGATGAATGTAACAAGAATTACTGTACGCGAATACCGCCAACAGGGCGGATATCAAGAACATGACATTTGCCTTCACCAAGAACTTTCTCGATTTCGGACTTGAACTTGGGAAGCTGCTTTAAGGGGACGAATGCCTGAATCGTTCCGGCAAAGCCGCCGCCATGAACGCGGCACGCGCCCTTGCCCTGCAGAAGGCTTTCGCAAAGAGCCAGCGCAACGGCTACTTCCTGCTTCATAACAGAGCCGGAAGGATAGATGTTCTGGAGATACATCCAGGAGCTCTGACCAGACTGCTTTACAAAGTGGAAGAAGGCATAGAGGTCTTCATTTTTCAGGGCAGCTGCCTGGATCTTAACACGCTTATTCTCCTCGTAGACGTGCATTGCTCGGAGAATTGCGCGGTCAGGGACATGCTTTCTTAATTCAGGAATCTTTTCAAGGAATTCTTCCTCAGGGATCTGGCGAAGAACATCCTTGCCAAAGAACTTGCAGATTTCCTTCAGTTCATTGGGAATTGCTGCATATTCATCTGTCAGATCGGCGTGGTCAGCACCGCTGTCGATGATGCACAGGGCATATCCAGCCTTGGCCAGATTAAAATCGATTTTCTCGATTACAGGATTTTGGGGATCTTCAAAGTCGATGAATACCATGCCACCGACACTGGAAGCCATCTGGTCCATCAGTCCGCAGGGTTTGCCGAAATAAACATTCTCCGCATACTGGCCGATCTGAGCAATTTCCACATCAGAAAGCTTCTGATCGAAAAACAGATGATTCAGGATCGTACCGACCAGCACTTCAAATGCTGCAGAGGAACTCAGGCCACTGCCAGGAAGAACTGTGGAATGTACAGCAGCATCAAAGCCCTGCAGGACTGCGCCACGCTGAACGAAAGCTGCAGCCACACCGCGAATCAATGCTGCGGTGGAATTTTTCTCTTCTTCAACGACGTTCAGATTGTCAAGATTAACCTCAACGACAGGATAACCTTCAGAACGGACACGGATGATATTGCTGCCATTGAGCTGTACGTCAGCGACCGTTTCCAGATTCACCGCGGCTGCGAGGACGCAGCCGCATTGATGATCGGTATGGTTGCCACTAATTTCAGTTCTGCCGGGAGCAGAGAATACATAGTGTTTTTCCATTGGACCAATTCCTTTTTTGTAAGATTCTTACTTATGCCTTACGGGAAGCGATCAGGGCCTGGTTTGCCTTTTCGACATTCAGCTTGGTCAGCAGGAAGGTGACCAGTGCGCAGAAGATTGCAGGCAGCCACAGATACATAACATTCAGCATATTGATAACGGATTCGGGCTGAACAGCGGCACCACCCTGGACGAAGCCAGCAGCAGCCAGCAGCCAGCCGGAGATTGCAGTACCCAGGCCACCACCGATCTTGACACCCAGAGAGGTGCAGGAGTACATGGTACCGTCGATACGCTTGCCGGTGGTCAGATAAGTGTAGTCAGAAGCAGAGGCGATAACTGCATTCAGGTCGCCCTGCAGGGGGCACATACCCAGAGAAGCCACAGCGGTAAAGACCAGCATCATGGGAACGCTGCCCATATAGGCTGCTACGATAACCAGGATTCTTGCAACGGTTGCCAGTGCATAGCCGGAGTAGTTGATCTTGTACATGCCGCCGAGCTTTGCAACAATGGTAGGAACCAGCAGCAGACCGATGATCATGGGGATATTCAGAGCAGTTGCGAACTTGCCCATCAGATTGGCGTCCTGCAGGACGTAAGTCATGTAGTAAGTACCAACACCGGTGAATGCGGAGTACAGCTGAGTCAGCAGATAAACGCCCAGGATCAGCAGATAGAACTTGTTCTTAATCAGCAGACGTGCAGCTTCAGCCAGAGAGTACTTTTCGGTTGCTGCCTGAATGTTCTTGTCGTCGGTATCGTCCAGTTCATCAGCAGGAAGTTCCTTCAGAGACAGGACGGAGATGGTATTGGAGATAATGCCGATCACAACGTATATCAGAGCAACAATTCTCCATGCAGCAGCGTCATTGCCAAAACGTGCGACCAGACCAAAGGTAACAGCCTGAATAATGGTGCTGGTGGTGAAAGCGAAGACGAAGCGGAGAGAACCCAGCTGAACACGCTCATTTTCATTCTTGGTAACCAGAGCGGTCAGTGCAGAGTAAGCGATGTTGTTAGCAGTGTAGAAGCCTGCATTCAGCATTACATAGAAGATGAAGAAGAAAGCGTACTGTGCAACCTGGCCCCAGGAAGTGGGAATTGCGAAGATTGCGAACAGGCAGACACCGCAGCCCAGATAAGGCCACAGCATCCAGGGACGAGCTTTACCCATCTTGGTATGGGTCTTATCAATCAGGGAACCGAAAATAACGTCAGAAAAACCGTCAAAGATTTTGGCAACTGCCATCAGAGTACCGATGATGCCGGGGTTCAGACCGATGGTGTCGGTCAGGTAGATCATGACAAAGAATGTCAGGAATGCATACACAACGTTACCAGCAATATCGCCGGATCCGTAACCGACCTTGTTGTACCACTTTAAGTATCTTTTTTCTTGCATTGTAATTCTCCTTTTTCTTTTTTGTGTCTTCGTTTTTGTTTTTTATTTCTGTTTAAACCTTCTCCGCAATCAGTTTCTCATTAGCCTTTTCGACATCCAGGCGGGTCAGAAGCAGTGCCATCAGAGCATACAGAATGATGGGAGCCCACAGATACAGGAACCGCATCATATCCAGTGCGGATGCAGACTGTACAGCAGCATTTTCAACAAAGCCTGCTGCAGCCAACAGCCAACCGGAAACCGCAGTACCGATACCGGCACCAACCTTCGTACCGAAGGAGGAGCAGGAGTACATGGTGCCATCAATTCTCTTACCCTTTGTCAGGTATGTATACTCAGAACAGGACGCAACCAGTGCGCTCAGATCGCCGCTCAGGGGGCTGATGCCCATTGCTGCGAAACCGCTGAACAGCAGCATCATAGGAATGTTTCCCATATAACCTGCAATCATGACCAGGATTCTACCGGCTACAGCTATACAATAACCGATAATGTTGAGTTTGTACATACCCCGCATCTTGTCTACCAGCCAGGGAGTGATGATCAGACCAATAATAACAGGGATATTCATTGCCAGAGAGAAGGTACCCAGCAAACTTTCATCGCCCAGGATATACTTCATATAGTAGACACCCATATTCAGCGTTGCGATGCACAGCTGAACCAGCAGGTATACGCCGCAGATCATAACATAATACTTGTTGGAGAACAGCAGCTTGGCGCCTTCTACCAGGGTGTACTTCTCTTCACTGCTCTGCTCATCGCCCTCGTTCAGTTCTTCGGAGGACAGTTCCTTTACAGACAGACCGGAAATGGTGTTGGAGATCAAGCCGATCAATGCATAGCCGATGGCAACCAGCTTCCAGGCTTCAGCACCGCCGCCCAGAGCCTTAACGATACCCAGCGTAACTGCCTGAATGACCATTGCGGTACCGAAGGCAAACATAAACCGAATGGAACCCAGCTGAACTCTTTCTGCACTGTTTTTGGTGATCAGAGCAGTCAGAGAAGCATAAGCGATGTTATTCGCAGTATAGAATACCGCATTCAGCAGAGTGTAAGTAATGAAGAAGTATGCATACTGAGCGGTCTGGCCCCAGCTTTCGGGAACCATAAAAATCGCTGCGAGGCAGACTGCACAGCCAATAAATCCATAAATCATCCAGGGACGAGCCTTGCCCATTTTGGTATGGGTCTTATCGATCAGACTTCCGAAGAAAAGATCAGTAACGCCGTCAAACAGTTTGGAAACGGCCATCAAGGTGCCGACAATACCGACATTCATACCCACGGTATCCGTCAGGTAGAACATCATAAAGGTGGACAGGAACGTGAACACAACATTACCAGCGATATCACCGGAGCCATAGCCGATCTTATTAAACCAGTTTAGGTACTTCTTTTCAGTCATATAATAACTCCTTCCTGGATGTGGGTGGGGGATCTCCCCCACCCTATCAAATTACTTTCTTTCGGGGATCAGACGGATGCTGAAGTCAATGGTCTCATCAGTCAGGCGGTACTTCTCCATCAGCTCAGGACCACAGCTGTTGGAACCGATACCGTTCTGACGGTAGTCCAGGCACAGGACGGTGCTGCCGCTCTCTTCCAGTTCAAAGTTGTGACCCTTTTCGGTCAGCTCCTCCTGGGTAAAGTGAGAAGCGTTGAAGCTGAAGCCTTCGGTGCTGACAACCGTCATCTTCAGATCATCGCTTTCCAGGACCGCGTAGTCACAGTCACCGTGAGCACCATTCTCCTGGGGACGGATATAGTCTTCATGGAGTCCGGTAACGGTATCCTGGAACAGGCCATGCCATGCAGCGCTGCGCTTATCGTAGTAGTTTTCGATGGGGCCCAGACCGTAATAAGTAACATTCTCCAGGCGCTCAGGCAGGAACATTCTCAGACCGAAACGAGGCAGCTCGGGGAATTCGGGATTACGCTTTGCCAGGCAGTCCATGGTAATGGCGCCGGTCACACTGACAGTCCAGTCCAGATCGATGGTAATGAACTTCTGGATGGTAGTGGCAGCGATGGAGACATCGGAATGGATGCGGACCTCATTCTCGGTTGCCACGAAATGGGTATTGTAAGCACGGGTAACCATGTGATCATAGTAG
>JAFYNS010000028.1 GCA_017556505.1 Bacillota bacterium
CCACGGCAGCACGGACCAGATGATATTTATTGGCACCGCGGGTGATTCCCAGTACAGCACCGCGGGCGTAGGAATCCCAGTAAGGTGCACCCAGCCCCACAAAGGCAGGTACCACATAAAGACCGCAGGTATCTTCCACCTTGCGTGCCATTCGTTCAGACTGGGCCGCATTGTCAATCAGATTGATTTCATCCCGGAGCCACTGCATCACCGCACCGCAGACGAATACAGAGCCTTCCAGGGCATAATTTACTTTTCCGTCCAGGCCCCATGCGATGGTGGTAACCAGACCGTTGTTGGAAAATACCGGCTTTTCTCCTGTGTTAATCAGAAGGAACGCACCGGTTCCATATGTATTCTTGGCTTCACCGGCCTTAAAGCAGGTCTGTCCAAAGAGTGCAGACTGCTGGTCACCGGCAGCTCCGGCGATTTTGATTGGTCCGCCGAAAATGGTCGGCAGAGTTTCGCCGTAGATGCAGCTTGACGGCATTGGCTGCGGCAGCATGGACTTCGGTACATCCAGCAGAGTCAGCAGCTCATCGTCCCATTCCAGAGTATTGATGTTAAACATCATGGTTCTGGATGCGTTGGAGTAGTCTGTTACGTGAACCTTGCCGCCGGTCAGCTTCCAGATCAGCCAGGTTTCGATAGTCCCGAAGAGGAGTCTGCCTTCTTCTGCTTTCTGACGTGCACCGGGCACGTTTTCCAGAATCCAGCGCAGCTTGGTACCGCTGAAGTAAGCATCGATGAGCAGACCGGTCTTGCTTCTCACCATATCACCATATCCGGCAGCCTTCAGCTCATCGCAGTATTCTGCGGTTCTGCGGCACTGCCACACGATGGCATTGTAAACCGGCTCGCCGGTTTCCTTATCCCATACTACCGTAGTTTCCCGCTGGTTGGTGATACCGATTGCTTCGATATTTTCGTAGGTGCAGTTGATTTTCAGAAGTGCTTCCTGGGCCACCCCCATCTGGGTGGACCAGATTTCCATGGCGTTGTGTTCCACCCATCCGTCCCCCGGATAAATCTGGGTGAACTCCTTCTGGGCCACGCTGACCATTTCGCCTTTCTTGTCATAGATAATGCATCTGGAGCTGGTGGTTCCCTGGTCCAGTGCCATGATATACTTCTTCATACTGACCTCCTTATAACAGGTTCAATTATAGAAACAGTGCGATGAGCTCGCTGGCGATGTCCATGCCCTTGCGGGTAATGCACACCCCTTCATTATCTTCTGCTGCATCTCCTGCAGCCATGTATTCTTCAAATTCAGCTCTTCGGTCCGCAAAAACGTCCCAGAACTCCCTGCCGAATCTTTCTGCAAAATCTTTCTTCCCGATGCCTTCTGTCTTCCGCAGGGCTGTGAAGATATAGTCGGTCAGGCTGTCTTCCCAGGTGTTTTCCTGGTGCCAGTCCACTGCCGGATTTCCCGTCTGCCAGGAATCGACATATTTCGACACATCTTCCGGATTGGAAAATCGTTTATCTGCGATGAACGAATGAGCCGCAGCACCAAGGCCCAGATAGTCCTCCAGGTTCCAGTATTTCAGGTTGTGGCGGCACCGGCACCCCGGTTTGGCAGCATTGGATATTTCATAATGTTCATATCCGCAGCCGTCCAGGGTTTCCAGCATCCAGTGATACATTTCCCGGTCTTTCTCCGGTGCAGTTTCTTTCAGCTGGCCGCTGGCAAGTCTTCTGTAAAACTCCGTACCTTCTGCCAGTTCCAGGCTGTAAAAGGAAAGGTGCTCCGGTTCCAGAGCCAGAACCTTATGCACCGTGTCTTTCCATATTTCCATATCCTGTCCGGGTACACCGAACATGACATCCAGGTTAATATTATCGAATCCCGCTTCCCTGGCCAGACGGAAGTTGCTGATTACATCCTCCGGTCCGTGGGCACGTCCCATGATTTCCAGCACTGACGGTTCCATGGACTGCACTCCCATGCTGAGGCGGTTGATACCAGCCTTACGGTACGCTGCCAGCTTTTCAGCTGTCAGAGTAGCCGGATTGCACTCCATGGAGATTTCCGCATCTTCCGCAACTCGGAAGCTGTCGAAAATTGTCGAAACAATGCGCGCAGTCTGCCCTGCATCCAGAATACTTGGAGTACCGCCGCCGATGAACACTGTGTCCACCAACCGGCCGCCATCTTCTGACGCAAGCCCCAGCCGTCCGCCATACCAGGCGATTTCGGAACAGAGGGAATCGACGTATTTTGCACGGATGGCAGAGTCCGTCCCTGCCTCCGAATAAAAATCGCAGTAGTGGCACTTCTTCAGACAGAAGGGGATATGTATGTACAATCCCAGATTATTTGTTTTCATCATATTTCAGAACTGCGGTAAATGCTTCCTGCGGTACTTCTACGGTACCGAACTGACGCATACGCTTCTTCCCTTCCTTCTGCTTTTCCAGCAGCTTCTTCTTACGGGAAATGTCCCCGCCGTAACACTTGGCGATTACGTCCTTACGGAAGGCCTTTACGGTTTCACGGGCGATTACTTTCTGACCGATGGCAGCCTGAATCGGAACTTCGAACTGGTGCATCGGAATGATTTCCTTCAGCTTCTGGCATACGAAACGTCCCCGGTTGTACGCCTTGGATTCATGAACAATCATGGAGAATGCGTCCACCAGATCCTTGTTCAGCAGCACATCCAGCTTTACCAGGTTGCTCTTCTGGTAGCGGATGAATTCGTAGTCCAGGGAACCGTATCCTCTGGTCTTGGACTTCAGCGCATCGAAGAAGTCGTAGATAACTTCGTTCAGTGGCATTTCATAATGGAGCTGCACACGGGTTTCAGTGATGTATTCCATGTGAATCATATTTCCACGGCGTTCCTGACACAGTTCCATGATTGCACCTACATATTCCTTCGGAATCATAATATCAGCCTTAACAATCGGCTCTTCGATGTGCTTAATCAGGGTCAGATCCGGCAGGTTGGTCGGATTCTGAATCATTTCTTCTGTGCCGTCGTTCATAACAACCTTATATACTACAGATGGAGACGTTGTGATGACTGCCAGACCGAATTCCCGTTCCAGACATTCCACGATGATTTCCATGTGCAGAAGACCCAGGAAACCACAGCGGAACCCGAATCCCAGCGCCTGAGAAGTTTCCGGTTCGAAGAGGAATGCCGCATCGTTTACCTGCAGCTTTTCCAGGGCGTCCTTTACTCCTTCATACTTTTCGCCTTCTGCAGGGTAGATACCGCAGTATACCATGGACTGTACCTTCTTATAGCCAGGCAGCGGTTCGTCTGTTGGATTCTTGTCTAAAGTGATAGTATCCCCTACGCGGGCATCGGCTACCTGCTTGAGGGATGCGCAAATATAGCCTACTTCGCCGGCTCTTAAGGATCTGGTTGGAACATGGCCAGGCGCCATTACACCAACTTCTGTTACTTCGTATTTTTTCTTTGTATTCATCAGGCGGATCATATCGCCAACCTTCACTTCACCGTCCATGACTCTGGTATAAATCACTACACCCTTGTAGTTATCGTATACGGAGTCAAAAATCAGGGCCTTCAGCTTACCCTCAGGATCTCCGTCCGGTGCAGGGAAGCGCTTTACCACTTCTTCCAGCAGGTCTTCGATACCGATACCTTCCTTACCGGATACCAGCGGTGCATCCTGTGCGTCAATACCGATCATTTCTTCGATTTCGTCCTTTGTTTCCTGCGGACGGGAGCTTGCCAGGTCGATTTTGTTCAGGCACGGCAAAATCTCCAGATCCTGCTCCAGCGCCAGATATACGTTGGCCATGGTCTGGGCTTCAACGCCCTGGGTGGAGTCTACAACCAGAACTGCACCTTCGCAGGCAGCCAGGCTTCGGGATACTTCATAGGTAAAGTCCACGTGGCCCGGAGTATCGATCAGGTTGAGGATATATTCATTTCCATCCTTGGACTGGAACACCAGGCGGGTGGTCTGCAGCTTGATGGTGATACCTCTTTCACGTTCCAGTTCCATGTTATCCAGGAACTGTTCCTTCATGTCACGCTGGGCAACCAGACCGGTCTTTTCGATAATACGGTCGGCCAGGGTAGATTTACCGTGGTCAATGTGTGCAATAATGCTGAAATTTCTTATATACTTCTGATAGTCCATCGTTTACCTCTCGTAAAATATATTGCTTTTAACACCCAGAAAATGGGCATACTTTTCTAACTTTATATTTTACCCCAAACCGCCTGTTTTTTCAACGAGAAATTCTGCAGAAGCTGTAATATCTCCCCCATAGCCTGCAGTCCGGCTGCAGATACGGTCAATTTCCAGCACCGCCACTGCTGCCATGAAAAAAAGAAGAAAAATCAGAACACACTCGCCAAAATTGCGCATACATGTCACCTGCCTTTTTCTTCTTATTATGTCCGGGCTGTAATATTTTATAAGTTTTTTCGTCGCCCTGCCGCGTATCCAGATTTTCGGCTGAAAATACTCCAAACACCGTTTTTTTCCGTAATTGGAGTATCTGCACTATGCAAAATCAGTTGTTTCATAGCAGTCAACATATGAAAACCCGTTGCTGAAGCCTATATTCCATAGATATGTTACTCCAAATAAGGCTGTATGTAGGTTTTGGAGTATAAAATAATCAATTCGCAACTCCTATACCACCAAATCCATTCCCCAAAATACGCCAAACATTGCTCAAACGCCAAATTGGAGTATTTTTTGCGAAACAGATTCTATTTCTGCAGCTGCAGTTCTTCTTCCACTGCTTCCAGAAGATCTTTTGCATCTTCTTCTCCTGCAAATACAGCAAGTTTCGCCCAGTAACGTGCCTTTTCAAACTGACGGTTTTCGTTATAAATATCGCCCAGAACGAAAAACAGATAGCCGTCCCCTTCCGGATCCATCTTCGAATATTCAGCCTTATCTGCCCAGACCATAGCCTCTTCATACTGACCCAAACAGTAATAGCAGTCCGCCAGATCCAGGTGGGCACGCTCGTCGCCGTATTCCTCCAGTATTTTAAATTTCTTTATGGCATCTTCATAATCATCATCGAAAACAATTGCATCTGTTGCCTCTTCACGAATCTGCTCCATATCGAATATTCTCATAAGTTTGCCTCCAGTTCCGTTTCCCTGCTTTTTCCTTTTTATTATACCATAAAAACACGCTGCAGTCCCCTGCAGCGTTCCAGCTTTCCATCCTTTTTTAATACCCCGCCTTCAATGTGTCGGCTAAAATCTTTCCATACACACTGGCCGTATTTCTTACATCGTCGATATGATTCCGGTTATTTCCGAATTCCAGCAGCAGATACCGGTCCGACAATCCCTGGTTGTAAGCGTAACCACACTCCAGCACAGACCCTGTGAA
>JAFYNS010000029.1 GCA_017556505.1 Bacillota bacterium
GAATGGTGATTTCTCCATTTTCATCACAGATAAATGTGTAGTCCTTTTCAGTGGAGTTGATATCAGCTGCGTTTGGCAGCAGTCTTCTGTAGTTTTCGGACTTGGTCGGATCTGCCAGCAGAGGATTTCCCATATACCGGATGTAGAAGTGGGTGCCTTTCAGGTCCACTGCCTTGCCGGTTTCCGCATCGGTCTTGATGACCTTCACCACATTCTCTTTCTTCTTGTCACGGATGTTCCAGTCATAACGGTTGTCCTTCTCGGAGTCGTTTGGATAATATCCGTTTCCGTGCTCCGCGATAAACTGATCAAAAGATTCCAGTACAAAAGAGGTATCATCAGCTGCCACTTCTTCCACACGGTAGCTGCCATATGGAATATCGTAGATATAGAGGCATCCGTTGGTTCCCACGGTCATGTCTGTTACCGCGTTATTGGCACCGGATGTGTCACGAACCACACGATAAATGCGGGTACCGCTTGCATCCAGCCCTTCCTCTACGAAACGGATATACGGATGCTCCTCAAAGCCCCCGGACTTCAAGTACATCTTCCACTTGGAGTTCTTTGACTTCGTCTGGACTCCTGAGCTGCCTTCTTCGTTGAACACATCGCCTGACTCATTGGATTTTGAAAGGAAGAGGCGTCCGCGGTAGCAGTCGTTGATAAACACGTCTTCGTCATAGGACAGAGTGTCTTCCAGACCATCAAGGGTACCGGAAGTGCTGCCGTCACTCCAGGTCACGGTATACTGAATGTCAGACCAGTTTTCCGGCTCATCCATACATGCCTGACTGTTTTCGGTTACGGCATAATATCTTGCGGTATATGTACGCTCGCCGCTGTCAGGTTCGATTAATCTGCCTGCAGGACGGGTTTCTTCGATGCGGTAGGAGACTTCTGCAGTCCATTCACACTGGGTCGGTTCTACCGTGCAGTGAGTGGTCACATTGCCTTCTTCATCTTCTTCTGTGTGTTCCAGACTTCCGGACTCGGTCTCAGTCAGCAAAGTCTCGTCGGGCCATGGTTGATCATAAAGGGTTTCTGCACTGCCGTATTCGTCCAGTGTCACACTGTCCACCATTTCCTCCGGACCTCCATTTACGGAGCGGTACAAAGTATATGTGGCCGCAAGAGAGGCATCACCCATACCGGTGGAAGTATTGCCGTCCCATCCAGGATTCAGGTCCTCTTTGGATACGGTAAATTCAAAGGTCGGAAAATATTCCGGCACCGGTTTTTCGTTACCTTCCGGTTCCTCACCAGGTTCTTCCGGCACAGCGGCTGCAGTAAACTTGATGTAAGCGGCCACAGGGTCCGCAGCACCGGTTACAATAGTCTGCACGTGAGAAGATCCGGACTGCCAGCCCCAGAAGAGCAAATCTTTTTCCGGTGCTTTGCCCCGGGAGGCGTGCTGAATCATGTAGCCTTCTTCATTCGGCTCGCCTTTCATGTGAAGTACGTACTTCTTGGAAGCCTCTCTATATGTAATGGTAATCTTATCGTTCTTCAGTTCCTTGCCACTGCGGGTAAGGACCACATAGCCGCCTCCATTTCCAGTGGTATCGTCAAAGGACCACTCATAGCCATCAGAAGTCTTCATGGATTCTGTCAGCTGAATGGTCTTCGGCTTCTTTTCTGTTCCGTCGATAGCTCTTGGGAATTCTTTGTGCTCCTTAATGGCACCAACCATCCAGTTGTACACATCCACTGCAGGGCGGCCGCTGATCATGGACAGGTAGTGATCCCCGCTGACCCCCAGGTCATTGGTCTGTCGTGTCATATTATCAGTGCGGTTTCCCTGCTGGATTTCCCATACCAGACACTGGGTTGCAATGTACCAGTCAGCCCAGGCATAAGAGCTGCCGTGCTTGCCGTAATACTTGGAAGACTGGAATCCCTGATCATAGAGATCACTGATGTCATCACCGCTCTGGTAGCCATAGAAGAGTGCAAGCTGCAGGTTTACGATTGCCTCATTAGAAAGCCCTGCATAGATTGCATCATGCTGTTCATTTGCAGTCAGCTTCTTTCCAGAATCCACGTGTACCCCATGTTCTACGCAGTAGCCACGGTAAGAAGAACCGTTCTGCTGGATTACATAGCTCCGCTTCGGCTCCCCGGACTCATACTGCCCGTCGAAAACCTTACACTTCCCTGTTGACAGATCGATATATCGGATTTTGATATATCCCTGCTCAGATTTTGGAAACTGATAGGTGTCACCATCGCCGCCAATAAGGACAGCACCTTCACTGTAGGTTGCAGATGCTCCCGGATCGATGGCTGCCAGTGTAGTAGATGGCACCATGGTGATGAGCAGTGCCATCATGAGAAGCACTGCCGTAATTCGTTTCATCGTCATTGAAATTTCTCCTTCCATTGAAAAAAGCAGCCGACTGGCTGCTTCATAATTTGATTTATATATATATAAAGACGTGCCGTAATTGACACGTCTTGGGTTGATTATTTAATTAGCACATAGAGTTTGATAAATCAACTAAATTGGAATTTTTTAATATGTATCTTTTGTTCCGCTTTCTATATTAACAGTTGTCCTTATTGACAGTTCATTAACGGTTTTCTTTACTATTTCCAGGAATTTTTTACAATTATCAGTTTCTTTAAACAAAAACTTAATTTGTATTTCTACTTCCTCCACTTTAGCATTGGGGTGGGTTTCTAAATACTGTTTTCCTTCTATATAATCAAAATAATTGTTTATTTTTTCTTGCAATAGCATTAAATGATTATATTCATCGTGCCAATCAGCACTATCGGTCAGTAATAAAAATAATTTGAAAATTTTCTCATCATATGCAATGCCATCAATAACATTAGTTTTCTCAATGCTTAACAAATCCGTTCTCTGCTGTTTGTCAACTTTGTTCTTTAATTTGCCTAACAATCCCATAATCCTCAGCCTCCTACAAATTCTTATTTATATGTCTGTATTCTACCAAACAATGTCCTTGAATTCAATAAGCACCTAACTCAGCAGATACACTGTCACCCAGTTCTCATCATTCTCCGGTACAATATAAAAGTACACATCCTGCGGCGGATGCCCCTGCATCTTCACATCAGCATCAATCGCCGAAATCAGCTCTGCCTGGACTTTTTCCCACGGTTCGTACCGACAAAATCTCTTCGGCCAGACTGCCAGCCAGGAAGTGCCGTTGTATGGTGTCTTGGCTTCACCGTCAGACAGCATACTGTCGAAGACTGTGTCCGGCCACTGGTGCAAAATATATGAGGTTCCAGCTTCGGTCAGTTTTTCTTCTGACCAATCGAACTCATAAGACTTTACTGCCGAGAATCTGCCATAGACCTTCTTCCCATCTACAGTGCGGTATGCCCGAACCTTCAAATCGTATTCCTTCGTGGGATCCGGGATTTCGATGGAGGCAGCCGGTTCTTTGAAGTTTCCCATGAAGCTGAACTTCTCCGCATCCCGTTCTTTCATGTAAACCTGGTATCCGCTGGTTCCCTCTGCCTTCTGCCACCTCAAGTCAAAGTATCGGTAAATGAATCCAGAGGAATCGATCGAAGTAATCTGCACCCGCTCCGGCCGGGCATAGGCAGATACCGGCACTGAATATTTTGAAAAAATCTTCCGGCCATCCACCAGCTTATACCCCCGGACCTTATACCACCAGGTTTGTCCTGACTTGCGGTTGGTATTGATGTACCAGTTCTTCTCCGGATTATCTGTGGTGTAAACCTTTTTATAGGTTCCCTTCTCACTGGAGGACCGATAGACAATATAGCCGTCAGCGCCTTCCATTAGGTCCCAGGATACGCGGATTTTGCTGTAAGAATA
>JAFYNS010000030.1 GCA_017556505.1 Bacillota bacterium
GCACCAGCAACGTCTAATGCGGACAGAGCCAGACCTTCTGGCATGTCTTCTGGTAACTTAGCGTAGATACCGGACTGGAACAGGATTGCCTTACCCTTGATATCTACCTGGTCGATTTCTGGTCTTACTTCCAGAATTTCGTCGATTCTCAGTGGAGTCAGGGACAGGGAAACCAGAGTTGCGATCTTGTCGCCAACCTTCAGGTCACCAACGTATGCAGGTCCGATTGCTTCAACAGTACCAATCAGCATACCACCGGAACCTGTCCAAGGATTCTTGTGCTTACCAGCCTTAGCTACGATACCCAGCATAGTTTCCTTGATCTTTTCGATGTCACCGCCAGCTCTCTTTTCGATTTCAGTGAAAGAAGCGGAGTCGATGTTCAGAGTCTTAACGTCGATCAGAACTTCGTTGTCATAGATTTCGTCCATGTTGTTATCAACAACATCTGCTGGCTGTGGTAAAACTCCCTTTGGGGAAACTACACGGTGAGTACCGTAAGGACATCCTTTTTTCATTTTCTTATTCCTCCTGAATAAAAGTTATTTTTTCTTTTTAAGTATATGCTTCAAAACAATTTCAAGCATTTATTTGCGGCTATGCCGCGAGAGTGACAATTAAGCGTACAGCTGTGCGAACAGTCTCTTGATGTCGTCGTCTTCTCTCAGAACCTGCAGAGCGTAGTTTGCGTGGCCCTTAGTGTAACCGTTACCGATCAGCATGTTAACGTCCTTACCAACGCCTTCTGCACCCAGAGCTGCCTTAGTGAAGGAAGTAGCCATGGAGAAGAAGTATACCAGACCGTCATCCTTAGTACACAGGATGGAGGACATTTCAGTGTTAGGAATGTTTACTACGTTGATTACTACGTCAGCCAGTTCGCCGTCAGTCAGTTCAGCGATTTCCTTGTACATGCCAACAGCGTTGGTTGCGTCAGCTACCAGGTATTCGTCAGCACAGTTTACGGACATTGCTCTGTTGATGGAAGTCTTGAAACCATCTACGCAGATAACCTTACCGTTGATACCAACCATCTTCTTAGCAACTGCGCAGCACAGGATACCGGACTTACCGCCACCACCGATAACTACTACAGTGTTGCCAGGACGGCAGATCTTAGCAGTCTGAGCTGGAGCACCAGCTACGTCCAGAACGGACAGTGCCAGGTTTCTGGAGATGTCTCTAGGCAGGATACCGTACAGACCGGACTGGAACAGGATAGCCTGACCCTTAACGTCAACCTGGTCGATTTCAGGTCTTACTTCAGTGATTTCTTCCAGCTTCAGTGGAGTCAGGGACAGAGATACCAGAGTTGCAATCTTGTCGCCAACCTTCAGGTCACCCTTGAAGTTAGGACCGATAGCAGCAACCTTACCGATCAGCATACCGCCGGAACCAGTCCATGGGTTCTTGTGCTTACCAGTAGTTTCTACGATGTTCATGATAATCTTCTTGATTTCTTCAACATCGCCGCCTGCTCTCTTTTCGATTTCAGTGAAGGATGCGGAGTCAATGTTCAGAGTCTGAATGTCGATCAGCACTTCGTTGTCATAGATTTCCATAGTGTTGTCGATCTTATCAGCTGGCTGAGGCAGCACACCCTTCGGTTCGAGAACTCTGTGGGTTCCGTAAATATCACCTTTTTTGAATTCCATAATGATTTTTCTCCTTTTACTATTATAAAAATTGCAATAATTTTGAGGAGGCATGTTGGTCTACAACTAACCGTTCGCTCCTCCGCTCTATTATATTAAGAAATAAATATGCCAACGAATAAAAAACAGCCCGCCAAATTTAAATTTCACTGTTTTCAAGCCATGCAGGACTCACTTTCACTTCCGCATGGAAGAAACAGGTAATTTTCGAACCGTTTTCGTTTCACCTCAAAAAATGGCGAACCTTTTTCGGTTCACCACTTTTTTCTGCCGTTTTCGCCGGTATATTTCTTACTGAATATCGTATTTTTTCTTTTTCCGCACGATCTGCGTCTGACTGATACCCAGTGCTTTGGCAGCTTTTCTGGTGGACCCGTACTTATCACAGGCGTAACGGATCAGCCCTTTTTCATATTCGTCCACCGCCAGCTGAAGATCCAGCTCCTGCTCCGGCAGATATTCATTCTCATCTCCGGTAATATCCGGTACCTGAGTAATCGTCCCATGGAAGATTTCTCCGTGGCTGTCCCGCATTACATCCATCAGACTAATTGTATCACCTTTGGCGGAAATAATCAATCTCTGCACCGTATTTTCCAGTTCACGGATATTACCAGGCCAAGGCTGCTGCTGCAGATATTCCATGGCTGCATCATCAATTCCGCGGCGGCGTCCAAACTTCTTTCCGTACTTTTTCAGGAAATGACCTACCAGAGCCGGAATATCTTCCGGACGGTCTGTCAGACATGGAATCCGGATGGGAACTACGTTCAGGCGGTAATACAGGTCTCTTCGAAACAGGCCTTTTTCAATCCAGTCTTCCAGATCACGGTTGGTAGCAGAAAGGATACGGACATTGGTTTTGATTGGTGTGGTGCCGCCAACCCTGTAAAACTCACCGTCCTGGATTACACGGAGCAGTTTTGCCTGCATTTCCAGCGGCAGTTCACCGATTTCATCCAGGAAGATAACTCCGTTATTGGCTATTTCAAAATATCCTTTCTTACCTGTGGCCGATGCGCCGGTGAATGCACCTTTTTCATAGCCGAAGAATTCAGATTCTATCAGGTTTGGCGCAATGGATGCACAGTTGATTTTAATGAACGGCTGCATCTTACGGTCACTGTTTTTCTGAATGATATTGGCGGCCTTTTCCTTACCTACCCCGGTGTCCCCGAAAATAATTACATTACAGTCATACTTGGACACGCGCATCATTTCTTCCAGTACCTGCTTCATGGCACGGCTGCGGTATACGTAGTCTTCCTGCATGGCCACTTCTTCGCCTCTGCCAAAGGTCATGTAGTCTGTTTCCTGCCCCAGATCGTCCAGATTGTCCAGCTTTTCCACCAGCTCAAAACGTGCATTTTCGAAGTATGGCGCCAGTTCCCGCACAATCTCTACATCATAGGCATCATAGCCGTCCAGATAGCCCTCCGCTTCACGGATTTTGAGCGGCTTGGTCAGAGATTCGGTGATGTACAGTGCAATGTTCAGATTATTGATCAGGTTGGTGAAAAGAACGGTTCCTCCCCACTTGGCTGCCAGGATGTTAATGGTCTCAGCTCCCGGAATTTCCGCACAGTTGATGGTCATGTCAAAATATGAGTCACGTTCCAGGCGCTTCATACATTCCAGAGGTTTCAGGATATCCATGTAATGGATTTCACTGAATACCAGATTCATCAGCTGGTCGATTTCCCCTCCTGTAATATGCAGATCCGTCCGTTTGTCGAAAATGCAGACGATCTCTGCATCAGGCCCTGCAGAACGGCGGATGACATAGCCGTAGAGAATGTTGGTGATCAGGCTGTTTCCAACAATCAGGAACTTTCTCCGCGACGGGTCTTCCACCATCTGATGGAGGCGGAACAGGGTTCCCGATTCGTCGAAGGCGAACATGAGCAGATTCTCCGGAACACCTTCTTCTTTCCGTACCAGGGAAATCTGGCTGTTTATTATCATATACCCATCCGCTTCAATCTGGTGAAATACCGGGTCTATGGAGTGGATTCTTTCAATATGCATAGGAACAGACGCCAGAGATGCGTTACAGAGAATTTCATCCCCAACCTTGAAACCATGCGGATTGTCGAACTCGGCACCAATCTGCTCAATGACACCGAAAGCAAGCCCCCCTGTATCCGTTATCGGATTGTGAAGCTTGCCCCGTCGGATGACAATATCAATGATTTTCTGCTTGATCTGCTCTTCATTATCGTTTGCCTCAGTCCGGATCTGCTTGAAACTGGTACCTTCCAGATGAATCTTCTTTATGGACATGCGGAGTTCGTTGGGATAGATGTTCCTGTTGTTATCCAGACGCCATGCAGAAGTAGGAAGTACCTGCTGGGGCTCCAATACGCGGCTGATGTTTAAAGTTTTCTTCATTTTACGGATGCTCCTTTTCGGTTCACCTGAAAAGAGGTGATTCTAAATCGGTTCACTTCTTTGTTATTTTCAATAATAATCCATTGGCACGCAAATTGCAATATATATTTTCTGTAAAAACAAAATAGTTGTATGGCGCCATATAACTACAAAGTTAAATTTTTTTCTAGAGAAAAGGAGATATTAAAAATGGAAGAAAAGAAGTACACTTCTACATTAAGACTGAGAATGTCTGCAAAGGATGCTCACTACGGCGGTAACCTGGTTGACGGTGCTCACATGGTTCACCTGTTCGGCGACGTTGCTACTGAACTGCTGATTCAGATCGACGGCGACGAAGGTCTGTTCTGCGCATACGACAACGTAGAATTCCTGGCACCTACTTATGCTGGTGACTACATCGAAGCTTACGGCGAAATCACTAAGGTAGGTAACACTTCCAGAAAGATGGCTTTCGAAGCTAGAAAGGTTATCGTTTCCAGACCTGACATCAGCGCTTCCGCAGCTGACGTTCTGGAAGAACCAATCGTAGTAGCTAGAGCTACTGGTACTTGCGTAACTCCAAAGGAATGCAAGAGAAAGTAATTTCGTTTTAACGGATTCATCTTTTGAAACTTTAATACCGACGAAAACAAAATGGACCTCTTTCGAGGTCCATTTTGCTTTTATTTTTAACAGTTCTTCAGATATTCGATTTCTTCTCTGGTCAGCTTGCGGTAATGACCCTGCTTCAGATGGCCCAAACGGATGTCGCCGATAGCCACACGTTCCAGAGTCTGCACAGGGTTGCCCACTGCAGCAAACATCTTACGTACCTGACGGTTCTTCCCTTCATGGATGGAGATTTCCACCAGGGTGGAAGTACGGGTGCCTCGCAGAATCTTCACATAAGCTCTGGAAGTCACGTAACCGCCGATATCCACGCCCTTTCTCAGACGTGCCACTTTTTCGTCAGACAGAACGCCCTTCACCAGTGCATGGTAAGTCTTATACACTTCATGCTTCGGGTGGGTCAGGTGGTATGCCAGTTCACCGTCGTTGGTCATCAGCAGCGCTCCGCTGGTGTTGTAGTCCAGACGTCCCACAGGGAACAGGCGGGCATCGATATCCTTAACCACTTCCATTACAGTCAGACGGTCCTTATCATCTTCCACTGTGGTTACCATGCCCAGCGGCTTGTTAATCAGCACATATTCCAGCTTCTGGCTGTTTTCAATCAGACGGCCGTTTACCATAACCTTGTCGCCTTCCTGTACATCATAGCCCGGTTCCTTCATCACGGCACCGTTTACCTTTACGTTGCCGTTGGCAATCAGTTCGTCTGCCTTTCTGCGGCTGGCCACACCGGCCTGCGCGATATATTTGTTTATTCTCATCTTTCGTGTCTCCTTGCAAAATATCATTCTTTGACATTTTATTTTATCATAAACCGCCATCTTTTGGCAAGCTGTATATGTCAAGAAGCCCTGCATCTGCAGTTCTTTGCCGGATTTCATCCCTGCCGGCCGTGTACAGATTCCGTTCCTTCATCCGCTCCAGGAACTCCCCTCCGGCGAAGGTAAGCCGCCGGTACAGACCGTCTTCTTCCTGCAGCACTTCCTGCGCATAAGCAAGCAGTTCCCCACATGCCATACTCCTTGGCAAAATCAGAAAGTCTTCCTTCTCACTCCGGCATGCGTTATATCCGGACAGACTTCCCGTGGTGATGGCTTCCGTATGGCCTACGAAGAAGCCTGATTTTTCTCCCGCCACAAACAGATTCTGAAAACCTTCCGCCCGCATACTGCCTTCCCGCGGACTCACACTCATATAACGGACGGAATTTCCTCCGCTTCCCCCATAAGGATCCAGGAACCGAACCCTTTCAAACCCCGGTACAGTCCGCAGATCTTCCAGATTGAAATATGGGCTCATCAGTTTGGCCTGCCCCGTATCAATCAGAATAATATTTTCCGCAAATTCCTCCAGCGCATACTGCTGGCAGACTTTTTCACTGAGTTTTTCTCTGCGGATCAGTGTTTCCGGCAGTGGAATAACTGCAAACCCGTCATGATTCAGTGTATCCTGAAGTTCCTTTGAAAGTGACTTTTTTTCCAGCTTGCATGATCCGCTGACCGCCCCCAGTTTATCAAAACAGGCTCCTGTGCTCCCATTCCGTCTCCGTGCAGCCAGGTCAGTCCCGCCGGCACGGGCCGTAAGACTGACCCTCGGACCGAAAGCCGGACACCGCTGGATGCACATGGCACAGCCCTTTCCGTGGCGGCTGCAGTTGCCCATAGGTCCGCTGGAACCGGTAGCATCGATGATAGAATCAGCTTCCTCCCATCGCAGTTTCCCCTCCTGAATCACCTCCACCGCCGCAATCTGCGTTCTTCCATCTGCTGACGGCTCTGCCGGCTTCACATCTACGGCCCGGCTGCAGAAATGAATTCGGACACCCAGTTCCTGCAAAAGTCTGCGCACTGCCGGTTCCACCAGTGCTGCATCATAAAAAGAGGCATGCACGTGCCCCGGAAAATCTACATTTCTATGTACCGCACACTGTTCTGCAATTTCAAACAGTTCCCCTGCTCCCATAGCCCGGTTTTCTTCTTCTGCTGTGAGCCGTCCGTTATTCCGCATGATTCCGCCCACATTTCCCGCCCCCAGAAGAAGGTCCGTCTTTTCCAGCAAACTCACTTCCGCCCCCTGTTTTGCTGCGGATACCGCTGCTGCACAGCCTGCCCATCCGCCTCCTGCAATTAAAATCCTTTTCATAATAAGAACCCTCCCTGACTATATCTATGTCAGAAAGGGTACTTTTAGACGAAGTTATGCTTCCTTCTTTTTCGTAATCCAGAGGACTTCCGGCGGACGGTTGGGCTGATTGACCATGTCAGTGCGGATGCAGTGGTAAAGTCCCTTATCCAGAGATTTTGCCCAGTCAAGAACCTTCAGACGTTCCAGATATCCCTCGCAGTGGCCCTGGTACATAGTGATGCACAGGAGGCCGTCCACTTCCAGCATCTTCAGCGCTGCCGCCAGCGCCTCCAGGGTACTTCCGGATTCCGTACTGATGGACTTGTCACCGCCCGGCAGGTATCCAAGATTAAACACGATGACACGGGGCCGTTCTGTTATGTAGTCCGCCATCTTAGCGTGGCTGTCGTGAATCAGCTGCACATTTTCGATTCCAGCCTCGTCCAGGCGGGCCTGAGTCGTTTCAATTGCACTTTTCTGTATATCAAACCCGTAGACTTTGGCAAAGTGTTCAGACAGCCACAGGGTATCGTGACCGTTTCCGCAGGTTGCATCCACCGCGGTGCCTTCCGGCTCTGCATACTGCAGGCACATGGCCAGAGCCAGTGCAGTCGTATTTTTCAGTACATTCATAATCTTTTCCTCCACATTCCACGCTTATTCTTATTTTATCACGGTCCGGCTGCATTTGCAAAGCTTTACTGTCACGCCGTCCTCGTCTGTATGGCTGCATGAGCCGCATAGACCCATGGCACAGCACAGGTTGGCCGGATTGGGGCGGATTACCAGAGTCCGCTGTGCGTCTGAAAGATCTCTGCAGAAAAGCTCTGCATAATATGGGCTGACCAGAAGAAGTACCAGCCTTCCTTCTTCTGCGTGCTTTTGAATGAGCCGGCGAAGATACTGCTGTGTTTCTTCGTCTCTCAAACTTACCCGCTCGTACGGAGTCCCCTCCAGATACTCCTGCACAAACAGCGCAGGAAGTCCTTCATCGTCTAAGTACGATACACAATAATTCGTTGCTTCTGCCCCTTCCAGCATATGTATCAGCGGTGCAGCCGCCACACCTCTTGCGATAATCAGTTCCGGCATATCTTTCATCGATTCACTGCCGGGAAGGCCGTTATAATAGGGACCTGTCATGTACCAGATACCTTCCTGTTCTGCCGCCTCCATCAAATATCCCGTTTTCACTCCAGCGTTTTTCACCAGAAATTCCAGAAAATCAGGACCGCACCGAAGTACAGAAAGTGGGGTCCGACATCCGAAAGCCTCCGCCATCATATAAGTCCCTGTCCGCCTGCACTGTTCTGCGAAGCCATGAGATGCTTCCACCCGGATAACGGCAAGATCCGGAGCGTAGGATGTTTTGCTGAGAATTCGAAAGGCTGCGGGCCGGTCCCACGGATTCATCCGATGCAAACTGCCCTGCTGCAGATACTCGCTGTATGGGCAGGTCCCCTGCCAGCCAGCCCTGTCCTCACAGCTGCAGCAGCCTTCCTTCACCATGGTACAGGTATAGCACTGGCCTGCCTCCATCAGATGGCAGGGACAATGCTCCGTTCCTCTGTCACTGCAGACATAGTTCATGCGGTACCCTCCTTTTCCTTCACCAGATCTTACGGCTGCCCCAGCACTTCAAAGCCGAAATCCATCAAGGCATAGGCGTCAGCAAACCAGTCGCCGTCGTTGAGCACCACGGCAATCAGACGGGTTTCACCCCGTATGGCAGACGCCACCAGCGTCCTTCCGGAGGCTTTGGTATAACCTATTTTGATGCCGTCGCCGCCCTCATACTGAAACACGGTCTTGTTCTTGTTTACAAAAGTTCTGCCGGCTTCTCCGGTATCTTCTCCGCTCCATTTCTGTGCGGATACAATTCTGCGGAAATCTTCGTTTTTCATGGCTTCCCGGGCGATTACAGCCAGCTCCCGGGCTGTGGTATAATGTTCTTCATCGTAAAGCCCATGCGGATTAACAAAATGCGTGTTTTCACAGCCCAGTTCCTCCGCCCGTTGGTTCATCCTTTCCAGAAAGTTTTCCGTACTTCCTCCCAGAGCTTCCGCCAGAGCTGCCGCTGCATCATTTCCCGACTGCAGCATCAGGCCGTAGAGCAGTTCTTCCAGGCAGACCCGCTCCCCTGCTTTCAGGTAGAGTGAAGACCCTTCTATTCCCGCAGCTTCCTTTGGAACCAGAATTTCACTGTCCAGTCCTGCGCCCAGTTCCCGGCAGATATCCAGGGTTACCAGAGCCGTCATGATCTTGGTTGTGCTGGCCGGTGACATTTTCTTGTCTGCATTGTACTCATACAGTACGGTACCATCGGCTGCATCGATAAGGATTGCACTTCCGGCAGAGATATCCGGAGCCCTTGCCGAAGCCAGTGTAAAATCAGGCTGTGCAGAAAGGGAATCCATCATCATCCCGGTCACTGCAGCCATCACTAAAAATCCCAAAATAAACAGTACACGTTTCCTGTTCACATTTCATCCTCCCCACTCCGCCCTACACTGACAGTTTACGGAAAAACAGAGATTTCTATGCTGATTATTTTTATAAAATTATGGTGCTTCCACATTTACAACATTCTCCAAAAGTGCTACACTTTACCGTATAAAAGGAGATTCTTCGCCATGAGTACCCATCTTTCTACGACAAAAACTATCATTATGCTGGCCTGGCCGATTGTGGCGGAACAGCTGATGATGACCACGGTTCAGTATATCGACACCGCCATGGTCGGTTCCCTGGGGACCCAGGCTACTGCAGCGGTAGGAGCCACCGGAAGCATCAGTTTTCTTCTTTTCAGCATCATGAGTGCCCTGGGAGTAGCATTCCTGTCTCACATCGCCCGTGCCTGCGGTGCAGGCGACCGTGTCCGTGCACGTGCTTTGGCATCCCAGGCTTTCATCATGGTACTGACTGCCGGTACCCTGCTGACCATCATTCCTCTGGCACTCTCTTCCCATATTCCTGTATGGGTTCGTGCCGATGAAGCCATCCGGGATCTGACCCGGGTCTACTTCATCATCGTAACCCTGCCGATTCTGGCCCGTGCTGCTACGATCATTTTAAGTGCAGCCCTCCGTGCGGCGGGAGATACGAAAACCCCGATGAAGGTAGGCATCGTCGTGAACTTAACCAATGTAACATTAAACTTCCTGCTGATTTACCCGACCCGGCAGATGACGCTTCTGGGATTCACTTTCACCATGCCGGGTGCCGGTCTTGGTGTCATCGGTGCCGCGGCAGCCAGTGCATTTGCCTTCGTGGTTGGCGGAACACTCATTACCATTGCCTTCTGGCGTCATCCGATGCTGTCTCCGAAGGGGCTCAAAATCCGCCCGGACATGACCATTCTCGTGCCTTGCCTGAAGACGGCTCTTCCGAATATTTTGCAGAGATTCGGCGTCTCCATGGGCTTCGTGGCCTTCGGTACCATGGTCAACTCCCTGGGACAGGCTTCCACAGCAGCAAATACCATCGCCAATACGGTAGAGCAGCTCTTCTACATCCCCGCCTTCGGTATGCAGACAGCAGCCTCCACCCTCATCGGCAACGCCTATGGTGCGCATGACGGAAAGCTGATGAAACGCTATGCTTCCCTCTTTATGCCAATCCAGGTAGCTATCATGACCGCAGCAGGTCTGGCCCTGTTCATCACAGCTCCGCTGCTTATGAGGCTCTTCTCTAACAGTCAGGAAGTCATCGCCATGGGTGCCACAGTTCTCCGTATGGTAGCAGTGTCAGAACCGTTCTACGGCTTCTCCCTTATCACGGAAGGCTTCATGTTCGGTGTAGGCAAAACCAAGGCCCCATTCGTTTACAACATCATCGGCATGTGGGGTGTCCGTATCACCTCCACCTATATCTGCACCCAGATTCTGGGCCTTGGCCTGATTGCCGTCTGGGGCTGCATGATAGCCCATAACATGGTAATTTTCTGTATCTACACAGTGATATACACCCGTCAGCTGTGGAACCCGCTGCGGGATGCAGTA
>JAFYNS010000031.1 GCA_017556505.1 Bacillota bacterium
ACCACGGTGAAGATTTCGAAATCTGTAAGAAGTGTGTGGATGACGGTTTTACTTCCGTTATGATTGATGGTTCCAAGCACTCCTTCGAAGAAAATATCAGAATCACCAAGGAAGTTGTAGAATATGCTCATGCTCACGGCGTAGTTGTAGAAGCAGAGCTGGGTAAGCTGGCTGGCGTGGAAGATGATGTTAAGGTTGACGCTCGTTCCGCTACTTTCACTGACCCTGATGAAGCTGCAGAATTCGTAGAAAGAACCGGTGTTGACTCCCTGGCAATCGCTATCGGTACCAGCCACGGTGCTTACAAGTTCAAGGGTGAACCTTATCTGGACTACGAAAGACTGAAGAAGATTCACACTCTGATTCCTGACACTCCTCTGGTACTCCACGGTGCTTCCACTGTTCTGCAGGACTTCGTTGCCAAGTGCAACCAGTACGGCGGACAGGTTGCCGGTGCACAGGGCGTTCCAGAAGAAATGATCCGTGAAGCAGTGAAGTATGGTATCTGTAAGGTAAACATCGACACTGACCTGCGTCTGGCAATGACTGCAGAAGTAAGAAAGTTTATCATGGAAAACCCTGCAGAATTCGACCCTCGTAAGTTCCTGGGCCCTGCAAGATCTGCAATTCAGGACATGGTACAGCACAAGATCAGAAACGTGCTGAACGCTTCCAATACGCTGTAAATTTAATATTCCGCGGCATTGACCGTATGAAAAAAGACTGTCTCAGCTGAGATAGTCTTTTTCGTATGGGTTTGATTTTTATTTTCTGGTGTTGTGTTCTGCCAGCAGGCCCTGCTTCATTTCCCAAAGCTTCTGGGAAAGGTCCACATAGTAGGTCTGCGGATTTTCGAAACGCAGGGATTCGGACCACAGAGTATCCATCTGCTTCATGCAGTAGTCTTTGATTTCTTCGATGTCAGGACTTTCGTATACACATTCGCCCTTATCGAAAATCTTTACATGCAGGTCTCTAACTTCATAGTTTGTCAGCACTTTACGCTTCCATACGGCATTCGGATCAAAGATTTCATATTCATCGCCTTCTTCGATTTCTTCATCTGCCATGGTCATAACGTCAGCCAGCATCTTTCCGGTATCCTTGTCGTAGAAACGGAAGAGATTCTTGAAGCCGGGGTTGGTAATCTTTTCGATGTTTTCGGAAATCTTGATTTTCGGAACCATAACGCCGTCCTGTTCCAGAGCAGCCAGCTTGTATACGCCGCCGAATACAGGCTCGGACTTGGCAGTGATCAGACGTTCCCCTACACCGAAGGAGTCTACGCAGGCACCTTCCATGATGATATCACGGATCAGGTACTCGTCCAGGGAGTTGGATACGGTAATCTTACAATCCTGCAGTCCCGCATCGTCCAGCATCTTACGAGCCTTTCTGGTCAGATATGCAATGTCTCCGGAGTCGATACGGATGCCCATTCTGGCAGGCTTCATTTCCTTAAATACCTTAATCGCATTCGGAACACCGGACTTCAGTACGTTATATGTATCTACCAGCAGTACGCAGTTGTTCGGGTAGATTTCCGCATATTTCTTAAATGCAGTATATTCATCCGGATACATCTGAACCCAGCTGTGTGCCATAGTACCCAGTGCATCGATGCCGTAGTCACGGTCTGCAATGGCGCAGGCAGTACCTGCACAGCCTGCGATGTAAGCTGCTCTTGCCCCCATAATGGCAGCAGAAGCACCATGTGCTCTTCTGGTACCAAATTCCAGAACAGATCTGCCCTGTGCCGCTCTTACGATACGGCTTGCCTTGGTTGCAATCAGGCTCTGGTGGTTAATGGTAAGCAGCATCATGGTTTCGATGAACTGTGCCTGAATTACCGGACCTCTTACCGTTACAATCGGCTCATGAGGGAAGATTGGTGTACCTTCCGGTACTGCCCACACGTCGCAGGAGAACTTGAAGTTGTGCAGATATTCCAGGAATTCTTCGCAGAACAGATTCTTGCTGCGCAGATATTCGATGTCCTCATCCGTAAACTTCAGGCCCTTCAGGTAGTCAATCAGCTGATCCAGGCCGGCCATGATGGCATAGCCGCCGCCATCCGGTACTCTCCGGAAGAACATGTCAAAATATGCGATATCGTCCGCCATGTCGGACTGGAAATAGCCATGTGCCATGGTAATTTCGTAAAAGTCAGTCAGCATGGTCAGATTCAGTTTTTTATTCATTGTTTTCGCCTCCGTTTTCGTGCTGCTGCCGGATTACAGCAGTTTTTTCAGGAACTGTCCGGTATAGGATTCTTCGCAAAGTGCAACTTCCTCCGGTGTTCCCGTGATAACCAGGGTGCCGCCGCGGTCGCCGCCGTCCGGTCCCAGGTCAATAATATGGTCTGCACGCTTGATTACGTCCAGATTATGCTCTATTACAACTACAGTATTACCCGCTTCGACCAATTTGTCAAGCACTGATAATAATTTGTCAACATCAGCAAAATGAAGGCCTGTAGTCGGTTCGTCCAGAATATAGAGGGTTTTGCCGGTGGAACGTTTGGACAGTTCGCTGGCCAGCTTTACACGCTGTGCTTCCCCGCCGGACAGCTGTGTGGACGGCTGTCCCAGCTTGATGTAGCCCAGTCCAACCTGTTCCAGAGTTTCCAGATGGCGGTGGATGGACGGGATGTTCTTAAAGAACTCCAGAGCTTCGGTTACGCTCATGTCCAGCACATCGTAGATGCTCTTATCCTTATATTTTACTTCCAGAGTTTCGCGGTTGTAACGGCGTCCCTTGCAGACTTCGCAAGGCACGTATACATCCGGCAGGAAGTGCATTTCAATCTTGATGATACCGTCGCCGCTGCAGGCTTCACAGCGTCCGCCTTTCACATTGAAGCTGAAACGTCCCTTTTCGTAGCCTCTAAGTTTGGCTTCCGGCATACCTGCAAACAGATCACGGATGGAATTGAACATGCCGGTGTAAGTTGCCGGATTGGATCTCGGTGTACGTCCAATCGGTGACTGGTCGATATCGATTACCTTATCGATGTGCTCCAGTCCCAGGATTTCATCGTGCTTTCCTGCAGGTTCCTTGGTCCGGTTAATCACATTGGCAGAACCCTTGTAGAGGATTTCGTTTACCAGAGAAGACTTTCCAGAACCGGAAACACCGGTTACACAGACGAACTTTCCCAGTGGGAATTCCACGTCGATATTTTTCAGGTTGTTTTCCTTCGCACCCCTGATGACGATGGACTTGCCATTGCCTTCACGGCGAACGTCAGGCACAAAGATTTTGCGGGCACCGGAAAGATACTGGCCGGTAAGGGACTGCGGACAGGCTTTGATGTCCTCCACAGTCCCCTGCGCCACCAGCTGACCGCCGTGAATGCCGGCACCAGGTCCGATGTCCACGATATGGTCCGCCACGTACATGGTATCTTCATCGTGCTCTACTACCACCAGTGTATTCCCGATATCCGTCAGATTCCGCAGTGTGGCCAGCAGCTTTTCATTGTCCTTCTGATGCAGGCCGATGCTCGGTTCGTCCAGAATGTACAGCACGCCAACCAGGCTGGAACCAATCTGGGTAGCCAGACGGATACGCTGCGATTCCCCGCCGGACAGAGTTCCGGCAGACCGGCTCAAAGTCAGATAGTCCAGTCCCACGTCCACCAGGAAGCTGAGGCGTGCACGGATTTCCTTCAAAATCTGATGTGCAATCTGTTCTTCCATCTCGGACAGCTGCAGGGTGTTTACGAACTCCAGAGCTTCCCTTACTGCCAGGTCGGAAAAGTCGGCGATGCTCTTGCCGCCCACAGTCACTGCCAGCACTTCCGGCTTCAGACGCTTGCCGTGGCACTGGTGGCACACGTCTTCTATCATGTAAGCTTCCAGACGTTTCTTAATGAATTCGGAGGAAGTTTCCCGGTAGCGGCGCTCCAGGTTGTTAATGACACCTTCGTATGGATGGTCCATATGGCGGGTCTGGCCTGTGCTGACGCTGGTATAATCGTAAACCAGATGCTTGCTGCCGGTTCCGTAAAGGAGTTCCTGCACAAATTTTTTCGGCAGGTCGCGGAAGGTGGTATCCAGGCTGACGCCGTGCATGTCCGCCAGCACTTCCAGCACCTTGCGGTAATAGCTTGTATATTCCATGGAGGAGAAGATATTATTCAGCGCCCCTCCGTAAATGCTCTTGTCGTAGTCGATAATGGCTTCCGGATCGATTTTCGCAGTGAATCCCAGGCCGTTGCATGACGGGCAGGCACCAAAGGGTGCGTTGAAGGAGAACATGCGAGGTTCCAGTTCTTCGATGCTGATTCCGTGGTCCGGACATGCCAGCTTGGTGCTGAAGGTCTTCTCCCACTTGTCATCGCCCAGGGCCGCGTCAACCACAACCAGGCCGCTGCCTTCGTTCATGGCCAGCTCTACGGCTTCGCTGATTCGGCTCTCCTGTCCCGGCTTCACTACGATACGGTCAACCACGATTTCGATGGTATGCTTGAAGGTCTTTTCCAGCTTGATTTCTTCCTCTTCCAGCAGGCGGATTTCTCCGTCAATTCTGGCTCTGGTGAAGCCTTCCTTCCTTATACGTTCGAGGATTTTTTCGTGCTCTCCTTTTTTCTGTCTTATAACCGGTGCCAGCACCATGATTTTCGTGCCTTCCGGATAATTCATGATAACGTCCACCATCTGGTCCACGGACTGACTGCTGATCGGTTTGCCGCAGACAGGGCAGTGAGGCCGTCCGATGCGTGCATAGAGCAGTCTCAGGTAGTCGTGGATTTCCGTTACGGTACCTACTGTGGAACGGGGGTTGCGGTTGGTAGTTTTCTGGTCGATGGAGATGGCCGGGCTTAGACCCTCAATATATTCCACATCCGGTTTCTCCATCTGCCCCAGAAACTGGCGGGCATAGGAAGAGAGGCTCTCCATATACCGTCTCTGTCCTTCCGCATAGATGGTATCAAAAGCCAGAGAAGACTTCCCTGATCCGGAGATACCGGTAAGAACCACAAACTTGTCACGCGGAATGGTGACATCCAGGTTCTTCAGGTTGTTTTCATTGGCACCTTTTATGATAATATCTTTCTGCATTGTATGTGCTCCTTGTGTGTCTCACTTAGTCCTCGGTGCACTTTGTGCCCCTGCGAAATCGTTCCACACACAAGAAGCACACAATGCACTAAGGCATAATTATAAAACTGTTACAATAACGTATTCAATTTGTATCCGTTTCCGGTGGGTAGATCGGGCTAAAGTACTCCAAGTCTCCCTATTTTGCTCAAAAGGCGTACCGTCAACAAAATCGCCAGGCTGCGCTCTCATAGATGTGTACTCCTTTTCAGAACATTTTGCTAAAAAGGAGTACCACGAACCACCTCAAGGTACAATTTTCTCGTATGGCAGTACGCCAAACTGCTACATTAGAAGCAAAACGCGTACTTCTGACTGTCGTTACCAGGAGTCAGCTCATAGAGTGGTACTCCCAATCCACATATTTCGGCTAAAAAGCGTACTCCCGCCCACTGAAGCAGGCATAGTCTACATAATGCAGTACTCCAAACCGCAAGATTTTGACAAAAAGGCGTACCGACCGGCCGTGATGTGCACCGCGAGGGAAATGTTCTGGCACGCCCACTGCGAAAACTGCACGCAGGCCGCCGGCAGAGCCGGATTCTACAGTCTTACTTTATATTCAAATATCTGGTCACGCAGCTGGGCAGCCCGTTCGAACTGGAGGTCTGCTGCGGCCTGTTTCATTTCTTTTTCCAGCTTCTTTACGTATTCGGTCAGCTCCTTCTTTGTCAGTTCCAGAGGACTCTTGCCCTTGTACTCCGCCTGGTCTTCGGCAGCCTTCGTGGCTTCGATGACCGCACGCACGGATTTTTTGACGGAAGCAGGAGTGATGCCGTTGGCCTTGTTATAGGCATCCTGGATGCTGCGTCGGCGCTCGGTTTCATCGATGGCAGCCCGCATGGCTTTGCTGATATGGTCCGCATACATAATAACCCGGCCATCCACGTTACGTGCCGCACGGCCGATGGTCTGAATCAGAGAAGTTTCCGTACGGAGGAAGCCTTCTTTGTCGGCATCCAGAATGGCCACCAGGGAAACTTCCGGAATATCCAGGCCCTCACGGAGCAGATTGATGCCTACCAGTACGTCGAAAACGCCCAGACGCAGGTCACGGATGATTTCCATACGTTCCAGAGTATCCACCTCGGAATGGAGATAGCGAACCTTTATATTCACGCCCTTCAGATAGTCAGTCAGGCTTTCAGCCATTTTCTTGGTCAGAGTGGTGACCAGAACGCGTTCACCCTTTTCTGTCACCTTTCGGATTTCACCGATAAGATGGTCAATCTGGCCTTCTGTCGGCTGAATATCAATCGGCGGATCCAGCAGTCCGGTCGGACGGATAATCTGTTCCGCACTGATACCGCCGGCCTGCTCTCTTTCATACTGGGCTGGTGTAGCACTGACAAAGACCACCTGGCTCACCAGGTCATCAAACTCGTCAAACTGAAGCGGACGGTTGTCCAGCGCAGACGGCAGTCTGAAACCGTATTCCACCAGAGAAGACTTACGGGAACGGTCCCCTGCATACATGGCCCGCAGCTGCGGCAGCATAACATGGGACTCGTCGATGATAATCAGGAAGTCTTCAGGGAAATAGTCAATTAAGGTATATGGCCGGCAGCCTTCCGGCAGGCCGTTGATATGGCGGGAGTAGTTTTCGATGCCCTTGCAGGTACCGATTTCACGCAGCATTTCCAGATCGTAGCGGGTACGCTGCTCGATACGCTGTGCTTCCAGCAGTTTGCCGCGGTCCCGGAACCAGGTTACCCGGTCTTCCAGTTCCTCTTCAATGGTTTTGATGGCGGCTTCCATCTTTTCCGGGCTGGTTACGTAATGGGATGCGGGATAGACAGCCACATGGTTTCTCAGGCCCAAAATCTCCCCTGTCACCGGGTTTATTTCCTTAATCGTCTCTATCTCGTCACCGAAGAGTTCCACCCGCACAGCGGCTTCTGCGCCCGCAGGATAGATATCTATAATATCTCCCCGCACACGGAAACAGCCACGTTCAAAGCCCAGGTCATTCCGGTTGTACTGGATGTCCACCAGCTTTCGAAGGATTTCATTTCGTTCCTTCACCATACCCGGTCTTAAGGACAGCACCTGGTTTTCGTAGTCCACCGGGCTTCCCAGGCCGTAGATACAGGATACAGAGGCCACGATGATAACGTCACGGCGCTCTGCCAGAGCTGCCGTAGCCGAATGGCGCAGCTTTTCAATCTCCGCATTGATATCGGAGTCCTTTTCAATATAGGTGTCAGTGGAAGGCACATAAGCTTCGGGCTGATAGTAATCGTAGTAGGACACGAAGTACTCCACCGCATTGTTCGGGAAAAACTCCTTGAACTCACCGTGAAGCTGAGCCGCCAGGGTTTTGTTATGGGAAATGACCAGAGTCGGCCGGTTCACCTGGGCGATCAGATTGGCCATGGTGAAGGTCTTCCCGGAGCCGGTAACCCCCATGAGAGTCTGATACTTGAGTCCGTCTTCCAGCCCCTCCTTCAGTCGGGCCACTGCCTCCGGCTGGTCACCCATCATTTTATATTCAGATACTAACTCGAACTTATCCATATTTGTCTCCTGTCAATATCACAAGATTCTCTATAATATTATACCCCTTTATCATACCATAAACCGCCTCAATTCGCAAACAGTTGTTCGGTATGCCTTGAAATTTGACACGGCCGCCGCTCTGTGCTACAGTTTAATTAACAAAATGGAAAGGAGCCGCCATGCGCATCACTGACAGAATGACAACCGCCTGTTTTCCACCGGGCCGGAACACAATTGAATATACACTGCTTCTGCCGGATGGTATCCATGTGGAGAACTGCCGTGGACTGGTGCTCTGGCTTCATGGCTATCAGGAACGAGCCGCGCAGATTCTGCAGAACCCCGTTCTGGAACAGCTGGCTGAGCAGTACGGTTTTGCGGTGGTCATCCCCGATGTGCCGGATACGTACTACATGGACCATCCCTGGAACGGATGCTTTACAGAAACCTTCCTGACTGCTGAATTTATCCCGGCTCTCCGGGCAAAATATCCCCTTCCCCACGGTACTGAGTGCACTTCTGTGGCCGGTATTTCCATGGGTGGATTCGGCGCTCTTCTCCTGGGCAGCCGTCACCCTGAACTGTTCGGACGGATTGCATCTTTATCAGGTGCTTACATTATAAATGATCTTCTCATCGGCAATCCGGAGGTGATCGGATCATCACCCAATGCGCTGACGCACTTCCAAAAGCTCTTCGGTGACATTCCTTCTCTGGACGGTGACATGAACAGAAACC
>JAFYNS010000032.1 GCA_017556505.1 Bacillota bacterium
CACCACCGCTACCGCTACCGCGATAAGCACCACCGGAACCCAGGACTCCGATACCACGATCATGAACGGCACCGATGTCATGGCCACATAATGAAGCATTTTGCGAAAAACATGCTGCGGCACATTCCGCGTCAGCCGGAAAAAGAGCAGAATAATGATGCATACCGCCAGGTATGCCAAATATTTCGTCAGACAGTCGATAAAAGCTTCCATTTCCAAATCCTATACCTGCTGCTGCAGCAGTTTCAGTTCCTCCTCCGTCAGTTCGCGGCACTCGCCCACCGCCAGATTATCCGGCAGGTGAAGATTGCCCATGGTCAGCCGGTGCAGTTCCACAACCTTGGCACCGTAGCAGCCGAACATGCGCTTAATCTGATGGTAACGGCCTTCCTTCAGTGTTACCTTCGCCGTATATTCCCCGGTGATTTCCAGTCCGGCTTCTTTGCAGACGCCGTCGTTCAGTTCCACCCCTTCTGCAAAACCACGTGCCATTTCCTCCGTCACCGGAATATCCAGTTCCACATGGTAAATCTTCTGCACGTGTTTCTTTGGTGCCAGAATATTATGAGCCAGCACCCCGTCATCGGTGATAATCATGAGTCCTGTGGTATCCCGGTCCAGACGGCCCGCAGGGAACAGGTCTCGCCCCGCAAAATCCGCCGGCATCAGTTCCAGCACGGTCTGATGGTCACGGTCCTCTGTGGCGGACACATAGCCCTTCGGCTTGTTCAGCATGATATATACATTCTTCTTTACGGTCAGCTCACGTCCATCGATGGTGATGACGCTCTTTTCCGGATCCACCTTGATGTTGGCAGACTTCACGGTTTCCCCGTCCACGGCTACACGTTTTTTGCTGATCAGTGATTTCACATCACTGCGGGAATAGATGCCCTGAGATGCGATAATTTTATCGATACGTTCCAATTTCTTCTCCTTTTTATATACATCTCTTGATGTCAGATGTCCCATGGGCTGACCTCCGTATTTATGTCATGCAGTTTTTTCAGCTTCTCCTGCAGTCACATCATATCTGTGTTCCCAGTTCGGGAAGTTCTTCCACTTTCCGCCCATAAAGCGGTGCATTTCTTCTGTACAGTGGAGCCACTTGCCCACGGTTCTTCCTTCCGGATAGAACTCGCAGAATTCCCCGTCAAAGAAGGTATAGAAACGGCTCACGTCGGTGCACATGCCGTAGGTCGGCAGCTGTGCAATCGGCATATGTAATTCCACCTCTTCACCACGGCGTGTTCCGCGGTAAGTCAGACCTGTGGAATCCAGTGTCAGCTCACCTTCGCCAACCATTTCACAGGTGTCCTCTTTTTTCAGCATTTCATAAAGCGGCAGCATACCCATCTTCACATGTTCTGTCAGAGTGAATCCAGGCTCGCGTACTGCCTCAGCTGCACGGGCACGTTCCATATCAAACCACACACGCGGTGTTTCCGGAATCACACAGGTTTCATCCAGCGGATGGAAATCGTAATATTCATCCACGGTGGCACCATTTCCGCAGTGGGTGCATACCAGAGTTTTTCCTTCGCCATGCATGGTGAACTCGCTTCCGCAGCGAGGACACCAGTAGAGCAGGTCGTGCATGTTGTGTGCCATTTTTTCTGCCCCAGTGAAGGCCACATGTTCACGCTTGTTCCATGCGTAGTCATCCTGCAGCAGGTTTTCATGAAGGCGTGCTTCGATTTCATCCACGGTCAGGGTCTTCAGTTCTTCCGGCGTAAACAGCAGGTCTACAGTTACATCCACTCTGCCGTAACGTTCATCCAGGCAGTACTTGGTGCTGGTCAGATACCCTCCGGCGATATGGGTGGAATAAACCGGTACACCGCAGGATTTCAGGAATTTTGCAGAGCCCAGGGCAACCGGCTGGTTGGCACCGGAAATGCTGCTCATGCCTTCCGGGAAGATGCAGATGCTGCCACCGCCCTTGAGAATCCGCTTGATTTCACGCATGGCATAAATATCCGGTACGAAATTCTTCTTCGGAATTACCTGAAGCAGGCGGAATACCATGGCCAGATGAGAACGGAAAAATTCGTTGTATCCGGCTACGAAATTCATGCGGTGGGGCAGAAATGCCAGACCGGTGAAAATATAGTCCAGACGGGATGCGTGGTTGCTGACCACAATGAACGGGCCCTTTTCCTTTTTCGGATCCACATTATATTTGATAGTCATGCCCAGTTTCTTCTCATACATCATTCTCCAGATCCGTGCCAGAATCAGATAAATGTACTTCGGCGGCTGTTTAATCTTTCGGCTGTGCAGTTTCTGCGCCAGTGTCTTTTTTGTATCCATTGGGAACCTCCCTGACTTTCATTTAAGATATATATACTTTAACAGAAAACGCCGCCAATCACAAGTTATCCCCCCCAAATTCAAACAAAAAACAAAACTGCACGGGTCCCCATACCGTGCAGCTTGCCACTTTATTATTTTGGAGGTTTTATCATGTTCGTTTTATTTTATCTTGATCCCCTTCTTGAGTATAGTATACGGCATCCCTTACCTGGAATACATGACAGAATGTGCATAATAGAGCCATTTTTCCTGCAGATTCTGCAAAATAGCATAAAAATACCCCGGCAGGGCTGCCAGCTTGGCGGCCTCGTCCGGGGTTTGTTTCTATTTATTTTTCAGTCTGTCGTAAGCGTTGCGATCAATGACACCGTTGGCCAGCATTTTTTCCACCCAGAGCTGCAGAGTTTCCACCGTGATGGAAATCCGCTCCAGTTCCTCCTGAATGTAAATCAGATCCTGAATCTCGTTGTCTTCAATTCTGCCGTCGGCAGTGATTTCGATGAGCCGGTCTTTCTTCTTATTCATGGAGTTGAGGGAGGCCAGCATTTCCAGTACAATCATGGACAGATCTTTTACTTTGATTTCCGGTACATACCGCTCCCCTATGGGGCACTGATTGGCACAGTAGTGATTGCAGAGATCAGGAACTTTGTATTTTTCGGCCATGATGAGAATTTCATCCGGATGCGGCATGGTCTTCTCATTTTCAATCCGCTCAATACGTTCCGGAGTAATTACCTCCAGCAGCTCACTGGCCTTTTCTCTGGAAAGTTCCAGGTTTTCCCGTATGGTCTGATAAATTGTTTTGTCTTCTTTTACAGATGTTCTTCCCATGGCAGTTCCTTTACTTCACAAGGTTTTCGATAATGTCGAAGCAGTCGAATGTAGCAAAATAGTCTTTAATAGTCTGTGCACGGCGGATCAGCTGTACATCTCCGTCTTCCTTCAGCAGCAGCTCTGCGGAGTGGAGACGGCCGTTGTAGTTGTAACCCATGGAGAAGCCGTGTGCACCGGTGTCGTGGATGATCAGGTAGTCACCCTTTTCGATTTCAGGCAGCATACGGTTGATTGCGAACTTGTCGCAGTTTTCACACAGGGAACCAACTACATCGTACATGTGGTCACAAGGAGCATCTTCCTTACCTGCGACCGTAATGTGGTGGTACGCACCGTAGATTGCAGGACGCATCAGGTTGGATGCACAGGCATCTACACCGATGTATTCTCTGTAAGTGTGCTTTTCATGGATTGCCTTGGTTACCAGGCAGCCGTAAGGCCCCATAACGAAACGGCCCATTTCGGTGCAGAGCTTTACATCGCCCATACCTGCAGGTACCAGAATTTCTTCGTAAGCCTTTCTTACGCCTTCACCGATAATCTTAATATCGTTTGGAGTCTGTTCAGGCTTGTATGCAATACCAACACCGCCGGACAGGTTGATGAAGTCCATCTTCACGCCCACGGTTTCCTTGATTTCCACGCACAGTTCGAAGAGAGTTCTCGCCAGCATTGGATAGTAATCGTTGGTTACGGTGTTGCTGCACAGGAAGGAGTGAATACCGAAACGTTCTACGCCCTTTTCCTTCATGATGCGGTATGCTTCGAAGAGCTGTGCCTTGGTCATGCCGTACTTGGAGTCGCCCGGAGTATCCATGATATCGTTGGTGATTGCATAAGTTCCGCCAGGATTATAGCGGCAGCTCATGGTCTTTGGCAGCTGGCCTACGATTCCTTCCAAGAATTCAATATGTGTAAAATCGTCCAGATTGATGATTGCACCGATTTCTGCAGCGTATGCAAATTCTTCCGCCGGTGTTTCATTGGAAGAGAACATGATTTCTTCGCCCTTGAAGCCCAGTTCGTTGGCGATCAGCAGTTCCGCCATGGAAGAACAGTCCGCTCCGAAGCCCTGTTCCTTCAGAATCTTCAGCAGGAACGGATTGCTGTTTGCTTTCACCGCAAAATATTCTCTGTATCCAGGGTTCCATGCGAAGGCTTCCTGAATATCTCTGGCGTTTTCTCTCATGCCCTTTTCATCATAGAGATGAAAAGGTGTAGGGAACTTCTCAACAATGGCTTCAATCTGAGCCTTGGTCACGAATGTCTTTTTCATTTTATATTCAATCCTTTCATTCTACACATTAAAATGCGCTGCCTTATATTATATCACAGCACCATCTGGCAGACAATCTTCCTTATCGAAAAGATCCTTCGCCAGTTCCCTGTTTATCTCCTGATCCAGAAGTTCTGCACAGGCCACTGCTCTGGCCAGAGCTCCCGTCAGTCTGCGCATATCAGTGGATTCCTTTTCCGCAATATATTCCAGCACATCCCGTAAATCATCGGCAGCGTATGATTTTCTGCTGCCTGCAGTCAGTTCCGTCAGTTTATTTTCCAGAATACGAACCCGTCCATCCAGGTCTGGTGCATTCAGAGTTACCGCATTTCCATATTCAAAATGTTCCCGAAGTTTATCCCCATACTCTAAAGTCCGTGCTTTTTCAGAATCCACTGCCAGCACAACCTTTTTACCGCTGCCATACAGTTCCTTCAGAATGAAAAAGAGTTCTTCCTGTGTGGTATTCCGTCCCGCCAGGGTATGTACATCATCAACCAGAAGCACATCCAGTTCCCTGTATTTTTTATAGAGCTCCTCTTTCTTTTCATCTTTCAGAGCTGCAATCAGTTCACTGGTAAAATCATCAGCTGTCACATAGCGAACCTGCCCACCCTCGCAGGAACCGATGATTTCGTTTTCAATGGCACGAAGCAGATGAGTTTTGCCGGTTCCCGGACCGCCGCCGCAGATGCAAAGAAACGCAGGCTGCCCGGAGCTGCCGGAAGCCACATGTTTTGCCGCAAGACATGCTTCCTTATTGCCGTCTGAAATTACAAAATTGTCAAATGTATAATTTTCTTTTCTCATATCTAAAATCCTCCCATGATATTATATACTTGTTCCGGCAAAAACATAAGTCTTTACCCGGCCCATCGGTTATGGTATACTGGATGAGGTAGTGTGTGAATTTTTCGTACGAAAGGAACTTATTATGCTGAAATACGAAGTAATTGACAACCAGAAAGAGGAATGGGTAGTTTTCGTTCATGGAATTGGCGGAAGCACCAAAACATGGGGAAAACAGATTGATGAGTTCTCTGAAAACTACAATCTGCTCCTGCTCGACCTGCCTGGACACGGTCTGAATGCAGACAATATCATTCAGAAAGTATCCCCTCTCAAACTGCATAAGGGAATCAAGGAAACCCTGGATTACCTGCACATCGAGAAAGCACATTTTGTGGGACTGTCCCTGGGCACTATCGTAATTGCACAGTTTGCAATCTGCTTCCCGCAGTATGTAGACACTATCATTCTGGGCGGCCCTTCCCTGAAGCTGAACAGCGTTTCCAAGGCTGCAGTAATCTGCGCTAACAAGATTAAGGGTACCGTACCATACGAATTCCTGTATCAGTTTTTCGCATGGTTTATGATGCCGAAAAAGAATCACGAAACATCCAGAAAAATTTTTCTGCGCGAAGTTGTAAAACTGGACAAGGAAACCATGTACGCCTGGATTGAATACCTTCAGTGGGTTCTGGATCCGGATAAGTTCCTGAAGAAGCTGGATGTGCTGGGAAAGAAAGTTCTCTTTATTTCCGGCAAAGAAGACCACTGCTTCGTTTCCGGTGCCAAAGCCATCGTGAAAAAAGCGAAGAACATGGAACTGAAAATCATCGACAAATGCGGCCACATCTGCTCCATCGAAAACTGGAAAACTTTCAACCAGCTGGCGCTGGATCACCTGAAGCTCCATAAAGAACGCAAGGAACCCGAGGCAGTAAATTAAATACCTGAATTTTAAAAGCACAAATCCGGATGGACTTGTGCTTTTGTTATTGAATTAATTCATATTTACTTCTCAGCAAAATCTATCAAAACTGCTCTGCATGGTGAACCGTCCGCACCGGATAAATTCAGCGGCGCAGCATTTAAAAAATACACACCTTCTGACACTTCCGCCAGGCGAATCCCTTCCAGCAGAATCACGTCAGCCGCTAAAAGAATGAGATGCACTGCCATCGGCGCATCTTCCGGTCCAACCGTCTGAGATTCATTTCCCAGAAGTAAGATTTCTGAGGATGCAAATACTTCTGCGGCTTCCTGAGAAACCTCTGCAGGTCCCTTAATCAGAATTCTCTTTGCCCCTTCCGGGTTCAGTGCTTTCGCTTTTTCAATTATTTCTGCGGCATCATCACCTGAAACGATTCCATGATGTTCCGCCACATAAGCCATTCCCACAAATGCCTCCAGGCATACAGCATCCACCGTTTTTCCGTCTTTTATAAAATGGAATGGCGCATCGATATGTGTACCGTTGTGAGCGCACATGCTGAATTCCGTCAGGTTATACAAATCGCCTTTTTCCATTGAATTAAGCACCTTTCTCTCCGGTGCCGGATCGCCGGGATATACCTGGCAGCTGAAAACTTCCTGAGAAATATCGTAGATTTTCATAGCTTATCCTCCACTGAAAACCGGAACTTATATAGCCTTTCCACCAGATACTTTGATTACCTGTCCCGTGATCATTCTTGCCTGCTGGCTTGCCAGGAACAAAACAGTTTCAGC
>JAFYNS010000033.1 GCA_017556505.1 Bacillota bacterium
CGTATTCCGGAGCAATTATGCGATTAAACAGGAAGTCATGTGCAGGGAACTGGATAAGATGAAACCTCTTGGTCTGGAATATGTCCGGCCGAGGGGCGGCGTCTACATCTGGTGCCGCCTTCCGGAAGGAGTGGACAGCATGGAACTGGAAGTGGAGGCCCGCAGAATGGGGGTGTCCATTGTACCAGGGTATGTGTTTTATCCGGGAAAGAGCGGAGGCAGAAATTATATCCGGCTGAACTTCTCTTATGAAAGCAGAGAGCGGATCCGTCAGGGTCTGGATATCCTCCGGCTGGCCATAGAGGCACAGCTGGCACAGAAAAAATAGAGAGTACTGGCACTTTTCATTGAAATATGCAGTGGTAAAATGTAGTTAACCTGAATCAGTAAAATCCGGAGCGCACAGAAACGTGCTCCGAATGAAGGTGTGAGAAGGAAAGAAAACCAATGGTGCAGACCGATTTTGCGAAGAATAGAAAGGAGAACTACAATGGGTGTACATTTAAGAGGAAGAAGTTTGTTAACGCTGATGGATTTAACTCCTGAGGAAATCCGTTATCTGCTGGACCTGGCTCATGATCTGAAATCGAAGAAGAGAGCAGGCATTAATACCCAGGCATTAAAGGGTAAGAATCTGGTGCTGCTGTTTGAAAAAACATCTACCAGAACAAGATGTGCATTTGAAGTTGCCGCATATGATGAAGGCGCAGGCGTTACCTTCCTGGATTCCGCAAGTTCCCAGTTTGGTAAGAAGGAATCTCTGGAAGATACCGCGAAGGTACTGGGCCGTTTCTATGACGGTATTGAATATAGGGGTTATGACCAGAAAGTGGTGGAAGACCTGGCCCGATATGCAGGCGTTCCTGTATGGAATGGTCTGACTGACGTGGACCATCCGACTCAGATTCTGGCAGACCTGATGACCATCGAAGAACATCTCCACAAGCCGCTGAAGCATGTGAAAGTAGTCTTCTCCGGTGATATCAGAAACAATATGTCCTATGCATGGATGTATGGATGTGCAAAGATGGGTATGCACTATGTGGCATACGGTCCGGATGAGCTGGCGGCACAGCTGGACAAGGATGTACTGGAAAGAGTGCAGAAAGAAGCGGAATTACACGGTGCTACCATCGAAGTGACCAGTGACCCTGCCTGCCTGAAGGGTGCAGATGTGATCTACTGCGACGTATGGGCGTCCATGGGCGAAGAGGCTGAAATTCCTGAAAGAGTACGCCTGCTGACACCTTATAAGGTAACAAAGGAACTGATGGAATCCACCGAAAATCCGGATTGCCTGTTCCTCCACTGCCTGCCATCCTTCCATGATTTTGAAACAAAGATGGCCAAGACCCAGATGGAACTGGGCTATGACATCCGCGAAGTAACTGACGAAGTATTCAGAAGCAGAAATTCCAAAGTATTTGACGAAGCAGAAAACAGAATGCATACAATCAAAGCAGTAATCGTAGCAACAATCGGTTAATTCTGAATGTCTGACGGTGCTGCAGGAGACCCCTTTCTCTGCGGCTTGCACAAAGAAGTAAAAAGGAGGACTTAAAGATGTATCCTGGAATTCATAACTATTCCGAAATCGGAAAATTAAATAAAGTTCTGCTCCACAGACCTGGACGCGAACTGGAAAAACTGACCCCAAATAACATGGGAAGACTGCTGTTTGATGATATCCCTTATCTGAAAGTAGCGCAGAAGGAGCACGACGAATTCGCACGTATTCTCAAAGAAAACGGTGTGGAAGTCTGCTACTATATCGATGAAACAGCCAAGGCTCTGCAGAATGTGAAAGTAAAAGAGTCATTCGTGAAAGAGTTCATGGAAATGAGTAAGATCCATGAAGAGGGACGGAAGGAAGCCATTGCTCAGTATCTTCTCGCCAAGACACCGGAAGAACTGGTGGAAGCCTGCATCGCAGGAATCTATATGGAAGAACTTCGTAATTATTCCACCAATTCTCTGGCTGATCTGATTGAAAGTAATGATGTAATCGTCTGCGATCCGATGCCGAATCTGTACTTCACCAGAGACCCTGGTGCCTGCGTGGGCGATGGTATCAATATTCATCATATGAGTACATTGACCCGCCGCCGTGAGTCCCTGCTGCTGAAATATATGGTGAAGTATAACCATGATTTCGCCCTGCCGGAAACTCCGATGTGGTATGACGTCCGCGGCAAGCACTCCATCGAAGGCGGTGACGTGCTGGTGCTGTCCAAGGATCTGGTTGCTATCGGCTACTCCGAAAGAACCAGCCTGGCCGGCATTGAAGATTTTGCAAAGAATCTGCTGACCAACTCCGGATTCAAGAAAGTGCTGGTATTCGACATTCCGAAGTGCCGTGCCTTCATGCATCTGGATACGGTATTTACCATGGTGGACTATGACAAGTTTACCATTCATCCGGAAATCGAAGGACCTCTGGCGGTTTATGAAGTAACCATGGGTGCCGGCGGACATCTGCAGTTCAATTCCATGAAGGAAGAACTGCACAAAATCCTGGCTCTGGAACTGAAACTGCCTGCAGTAGAACTGATCCGCTGCGGAGGCGATGACATTATCGCAGCACAGCGTGAACAGTGGAACGATGGTTCCAATACTCTCTGTATCGCACCGGGAACCGTTGTAACTTACGAAAGAAACAGTGTGACCAACGATCTGCTGGATAAGAGGGGCGTAAAAGTACTGACCATGGAAAGTGCAGAACTTTCCAGAGGACGCGGCGGCCCTAGATGTATGTCCTGTCCGGTGAACCGTGACGATTTATAGAAAAAAGTAGAAAATTTGTGCAAAAAAATGAATTTGGCATGTAGACAAATGAATTTGTTAGTGCTATAATACCAAACTGAAAAAAACGTGTAACAGCAAGGGGCGCCATCGGGTGCCCCTTGTTTGGGAATAACTAATTGAAAACAGGAGGACAGAAATGGCACAGAAAATTGTTGTAGCGTTAGGTGGAAACGCATTACAGTCCGGTAACGGCCCTGCAACTGCAGAAGCTCAGCTGGAAGTAGTTAAAAACACCTGTGAACGTATTGCTGAAATTGTAGAAAGCGGTTATGAAGTGGGCGTTGTTCACGGTAACGGTCCGCAGGTTGGCAGAATTCTGCTGGCTTCCGAAACTGCAAAGGACGTAACCCCGGCTATGCCGTTTGACGTATGCGGTGCCATGTCCCAGGGATATATCGGTTATCATCTGCAGCAGGCTCTGAAGTTCGCTCTGAAGAAGAGAAACATCGAAAAGCCGGTTGTAACTCTGGCTACTCAGGTAGTTGTTGATGCGAAAGACCCAGGATTTGTAAATCCAACCAAGCCAATCGGTCCGTTCTACGGCGAAGAAGAAGCAAAGGCTATCGCTGAAGAAAAGGGCTATACCATGAAGGAAGACGCCGGCAGAGGATGGAGAAGAGTTGTAGCTTCCCCAATCCCTCAGAAGATCGTGGAAATCGACTCTGTTAAGGCTCTGTGGGATTCCACCATCGTTATCACCTGCGGAGGCGGCGGTATTCCTGTAATCGAAAAAGAAGACGGTTCTCTGGAAGGCGTTGCTGCAGTTATCGATAAGGACTTCGCTGCAGAACTGCTGGCAGAAATGATGGAAGTAGACACTCTGATGATTCTGACCGAAGTAGAAAAGGTTGCAATCAACTTCAACAAGCCTGATCAGCAGAATCTGGACCATATGACTCTGGAAGAAGCTGAAAAGCACTGCGAAGACGGACAGTTTGCACCTGGCAGCATGCTGCCTAAGGTAAAGGCTGCTATGAAGTTCGTAACTGCATTCCCTGAAAAGAAGGCTATCATTACTTCTCTGGACAAGGCAATCGATGCCCTGAACGGAAAGACTGGTACTGTAGTTACTTTCAAGTAAGAAAAAATGACATTATGGACCTGCTGTGAAAACGGCAGGTCTTATTTTTTTCTTTACACAGATGCGCTGATACGGTAAAATATAAGAGACTTGGAAGAATTCGACGTAACAGATATTTTTCAAAATTTAATTATATGGACAAGGAGTTTTACGAGATGAAAAAAGTAGATGTAATCGGTGTTCAGATGGACCTGGGTGCAGGTACACGCGGTGTAAATATGGGACCTGGAGCGATTCGTTACGCAGGTGTAATCGATGGTATTAAGGAACTGGGCTATGAAGTGGAAGACAAGGGTGATATCATTCCTCTGAAGACTGGTGCAACCGCTGACAACATGAGAAACTATGAACAGGTAATTGACTGCAACCGCAGACTGTACGAAGCCTGCAAGGCATCCCACGAAGCTGGTGCGATGCCGGTTGTGCTGGGCGGCGACCACAGCATCGCTGCAGGCAGCATCTCCGCAACTGCCAAGCATTTCGGCAAAATCGGCGTTATCTGGGTTGACGCACATGGTGACTGGAACAGCGCAGAAACAAGCCCTTCCGGCAACATGCACGGTATGCCGTTCTCCGCAGTATGCGGCGCAGGCCCTAATGAGATGGTTGACTTCGGTCAGGAACCTGTATTCGTAGACATTGCCAACTGCGTACAGATCGGCGGCAGAGACATCGATACCGAAGAAAGAATCCGTATGAAGGAATATGGTGTAACTGTATTCTCCATCGCAGATATTGACAGAATGGGAATGCCTGCCGTAATCGAAAAGGCCATTGAAATCGCTTCCAATGGTACCGAAGGTATCCACGTAAGCTTTGACGTTGATGCTATCTCCCCTGAATTCGCACCTGGTACCGGTACTACCGTACACAGCGGTCTGACTTTAAGAGAAGCATTCTATCTGGTGGAAACTCTGGCAGAATCCAAGAAGGTTCTGGCACTGGATCTGGTAGAAGTAAATCCTATGATCGATATCAAGAACCAGACCGGCCGCGTTGGCTGTGAACTGATCCTGTCCACTCTGGGTAAGGTTGTATACTAAAAAATAAGGGGCTGCGTCAGCGCCCCTTTTCTTTTTATGAAAGGGGAATTTCGGAAAATGAAAGGTAACGGCAGAAAAACCGGCAAAACCATCTGCTTCATCGTGGGTGCAAGCCCGTGCAGCGGGTTTGAGGGAGGATATTTTGCTCCGGAAGAAGGGGACTATATCATCGCGGCCGACGGCGGGCTGAAATACCTGGAAGAAGCGGGTATAGAGCCGGACATGGTTGTGGGTGACTTTGACACTCTGGGGTATAAGCCGGAACATGAAAACCTGGTGTGCCTGCAAAGGGAGAAGGACTGGACGGATACTTTCGTCGCCATGGAAAAAGGCATGGAGCTGGGCTACGAAAACTTCGTGTTTTACGGCTGCCTGGGCGGCAAACTGGAACATACCATCGCCAACCTGCAGCACCTGGTGTGGCTTTCGCAGCGGGGGCTTTCCGGCTGGATGACTGACGGCCGGTGCTGGCTGACTGCAATTTCCGGCGGCGGAGCAAAATCCGGACGTCTGACTTTTCCTACCCGCAAGCAGGGCATGGTTTCTGTGTTCTGCATGGGGGACAAGGCGGAAGGCGTAACCCTTTCCGGGCTGAAATACGGCCTTGAGGATGGGAAACTGACCGGAAGCTTTCCTCTGGGCGTCAGCAATGAATTCATCGGCGAAAGGGCCGAAATCAGCGTGAGAAAAGGAACTCTGCTGGTGGTGACGGAAAAATAAAGGTTTGAATAATCGAAGAAGCAGCTGCCCTGATAGCTGCTTTTTTTTATGTGAAAATATATTGACAGAAACATAACAAGGTGATAATATTCTACTATACGAAAAACGAAATCATTTTTCAATATACGAAATGATAAAATAAAGTTTTGGTGAGAGGAGGCGTAAAGTGAGTAAATTAAAAGACGTATTGATGTCCCACATCAGCGAAGATCATCTGGTAGACATGACTTCTGACATGATTCGGATTGAATCTTACTACGGTGTTCCAAATCAGGAGACCGGTGTGGCGAAGTACATTAAGAGCATTTTTGATGCAAATGGAATTCCGTGTGAACTGAAGGAGGTTGCAGACGGACGCTGTAATGTAATCGCCAGACTGGATAGCGGCAAGCCAGGTAAGACTATCATGCTTAATGGTCATATGGATACCGTGGAACCAAATGACATGGAAGATGCGTTTGAACCAAAGATTGTGGACGGAAAGCTGTATGGCAGAGGGGCATCAGACATGAAGGGGCCGCTGGCTTCCATGATTGAAGCTATGATTGCTATCAAGGAAACCGGCACATTGGAAAAAGGGGCGGTTATTTTTACTGGTGTTCTGGATGAAGAGCACAATAGTATTGGTACTATTGATATTCTTGAAAGCGGCATCACTGCAGATGGTGCAATTGTAGGGGAACCGACCGAACTTCAGGTACATACTGCACACAGAGGACTGGAATGGTTCAAGTTCCACTTTATCGGCAAGACCGTTCATGGCGGTGCACAGCGAGATGGTGTCAATGCAATTTCCAAGGCGGTTGACTTTATTAATGCCATGGAGGAAAAACTGATTCCTGAAGTATTCTCCAGAACTCATCCTCTTCTGAAGGAAGCTACCATCAACTATGGAGTTATCCATGGAGGTACACAGTTATCTACTGTAGCCGGTGATTGTGAACTCTATGTGGACAGACGCTTCCTGCCGTATGAAACTTATGACGAGGTAACACAGCAGTTCCAGGATCTTCTGGATGAACTGGCAGCAAAGGATCCGAAGTTCAAGTGTGAAATGCAGGTAACTGAAGAAAGTGCCATGAAGGAAGGCTATGTACATCTTCCGATGGAAATCGAACTGGATCATCCGTTGGTTAGCATGATTCGTGAAGCGGTGACTGCGTCCACTGGCGAAGAACCGGTTATGAGCTTTTTCCCTGCGTGGACAGACGGGGGCCTGCTGAAAGGCTTTGCCAATATTCCAACTGTGGTTCTGGGCCCTGGTATTGTGGCGTGCTGCCACTCCAAGGAAGAACATATTCCGGTAGATCATCTGCCTAAGGCGGCTCTGATTTATGCTCTGACTGCACTGGACTTCTGCCATTCCTAGACTTTAGCTGAAAAACTTTATATTTTCTGATGATTAGAAAGGAGGCACATTATGCCTACACTGGAAACTGAAAAGAAAAAGAAAAAATTTAAAGTTCCTAATGTTTATATTATCATCATGGGTATGGCTTTCCTGGCTATGCTCTTAACTTGGGTTATTCCTGCTGGTGCTTATGACCGTGTAATCAATGATATGGGCCGTGAAGTTGTAGATCCGGCAACCTTCCATATGATTGATGCAAATCCGCAGGGGCTGTTTAAATTCTTCCAGTCTTTCCATACTGGCTTGGCTGAAAGTGCAGGTATTATTTTCTTCCTGTTCATCGTAGGGGGCAGTTTTGCTGTTATTGAAGCAACTGGTGCCATCGAGGCTGGTCTGTGTAAGGTTACTCGTTCCATGGCAGGCAAAGAAAGAGTTATCATTCCGGTTGTAATGTTTGCATTTGCACTGTGTGGTGCAACCATTGGTATGGCCGAAGAAGCACTGCCGTTTATTCCAATCATGGTTACTCTGGCTATTTCTATGGGATTTGATTCCATGACTGGTGCTGCTATGGTTCTGGTAGGATGCTCTGCAGGTTTTGCAGGTGCGTTCCTGTCTCCATTTACCGTAGGTATTGCACAGGGGATTGCAGGTCTGCCGGCTGCTTCTGGTATGGGCTTCAGATTTTTCCTGTTCGCAGCTATGAACATTGTAATGATTACATTTGTGTACAGATATGCAGGTAAGATTAAGAAGAATCCTCAGCTGTCTCCTATGTATGAAATTGATATGGCCAGAGAAGACAGACTGGATATGAGCCAGCTGAAACCTCTGGAAAAGAAGCATATTATCATTCTGCTGATTATGGCTGTATGTATTGCTATCTTCACCTTCGGCGTACTGAAACTTGGCTGGTATCTGACCGAACTGTCCGCTGTATTCCTGATTATGGGTGTATTGTCTGCAATTGTTGCAAGAATGTCTTTGGATGAATTTGCAGAAGCACTGACAGGTGGTATGGCTACACTGGCAAGCGGTGCTTTGATTGTAGGTTTCGCAAGAGCAATTCTGGTGATACTGAGCAGCGGCGGTGTAATGGATACAATCCTGTACTTCTCTGCAGGTCTGGTAGACGATCTTCCTAAGGGTCTGGCAGCGATTGGTATGTACATCTTCCAGTGTCTGCTGAACTTCCTGATTCCATCCGGATCCGGACAGGCAGCTGTTTCTATGCCAATCATGGCACCTTTGGGCGATATCCTGGGCATCACAAGACAGACTGCGGTACTGGCTTATCAGCTGGGGGACGGTATCTCCAATATCTGGACTCCGACTTCCGGTTACTTCATGGCTGGTCTGGCTCTGGCCAGAATTCCTTGGCAGAAATGGGCAAAGTGGTTCCTGCCTTGCATCCTGATTGAATATGCCGTAGGTGCTGTATTTGTAGTAATTGCTACTTATATTAATTATGGTCCGTTCTAGTGTATTATCAGCTGTAAATTAAAATACGTGTGAGAAAAAGCCGGAATTTACTCCGGCTTTTTTCGTATAACGAAATTTTCCTTTTCAAAATAAGGTCCCTGGTATATAATAGTAAAACGGGATAATTTTAATTGTCCTCGAAAACTTTATTTTCAGGAGACACATCACGATGATGGAAAAACAGAACCTCAGCAGTTTGAAAAAAGCCATTCTTATTTTGGAAACTTTAGCAAAAGAACCGTATGAGTACACGGCGCAGGCGCTTTCTGCTGAAACCGGAATCAATATTACTACGATTTACCGGACGATTTACCAGCTTGAAGAAGAAGATATGGTGGTAATGGACCGGGATACGAAGAAATATAAAATTGGTCCAAATGCGTACCATATTGGTGCTGCCTACGTTTACAATAATAATTACATGAAGGAAATTGAAGCTATTTTGATGGAAATTTCCGAGAAAACAGGAGAATCTGTAGGGCTTGCCGTCCGTGACAGAGATAAGATTATTTCTTTAATCGAAATCGAAGCACATCATGCTATGAAAATGTACGATGCGCCGGGCCGGATATACTATCCTAATAAGGGTAATTACGGAAAATGTATCATGGCCTTTCGGGAACCTGCTTATATAGAGGAGTATCTGAATACTCATACCTTTGAAAAGACTTTTCCAGCTGTTCTGACGAAAAAAGAGGAGCTTCTGGAGGAATACGCAAAAATCCGTGAGCGGGGATATTCTGAGTCAATTGATGAGCAGGCCATTGACGTGATCGGTACTGGTATGCCGCTCTTTGATCATAAGGGCAAAATCTGGGGCTGTGTGGCCATTGCCTTCTTCCGTGCTGACGGATGGGAGCAGCATCTGGCAGAAGTGCGTAACGTGGCATTTTCCTATAAGAAAAAAATCGAACAGTATCTGCCATGATGCAGGTGCAAGATACAGAATCAAGCAAAAAGGATTGTTCCCTGATTGGAAACAATCCTTTTTTATTTACTGTTTAGTTTTGTTTACCGTGCACGGTGGTGTGTGTGTCTGATTTCCTTGTCCTGATTTTCTGCAGCATCTCTGCATTCTGAAATGACCATACCGGACAGTGCAAACAGAGCCAGAACGTTAGGTACGACCATGAGCTGATTGAACATGTCGGTCAGCTCCCATACCAGATCGTTGGACAGGAGGGAACCAAGGAACATGAAGGCGATAGCAATGATCGTGTA
>JAFYNS010000034.1 GCA_017556505.1 Bacillota bacterium
TACGGGGGAAACTGGTGAAGGTAAAGAAGTTTTTGCAAAGGATATTTTTAAGAGAAGCAATTATACAAAGCACTTCATTAAGGTAAACTGTGGTGCAATTCCTGAGACGTTAATCGAAAGTGAACTTTTTGGTTACGAGAGAGGGTCTTTTACAGGTGCTGACCGAAGAAAGAAAGGGTATTTTGAAGCAGCAGAAGGTGGAACTGTTTTTCTAGATGAAGTGGGAGAACTACCACTGCTTGCGCAGGTAAAACTTCTTCGTGTACTCCAAGAAGGTGAGTTGATGCGTGTCGGTGGAGTAGAAAGTGTTAAGGTTAACTGCCGGATTATAGCTGCAACGAACCGAAATCTTCAGGAAGAAGTGTTTAAGGGCACTTTCAGAGAAGATTTGTACTATCGTTTGAATGTACTGCAGATTGAGATTCCGCCGCTTAGAAAAAGAAAAGGAGATATTGCCAGTTTGGCTAATTATTTTATTACAAAATTTAGCCGTGAATTGGGAAAACCTAAAAAGTTTCTTTCAAAAGAGGCAACTATGTGGATGCTGGAATATGACTGGCCTGGAAATGTTCGTGAACTTGAGAATACTCTTCACCGTGCAGTCATTCTGTCAGAAAAATCATCTATTGAACTGAAAGATTTTGCATCTTACAATGGGAAAAAAACTGTTACAGTAAAAACACTGGAAGAGGTGGAACGTGAGCATATTCTAAATGTTTTGGATATGTGTAATGGTAAACTTTATGGTTCTAATGGTGCAGCTGAACTTCTAGGCATCAAGCGAACTACATTGATTGCTAAAATGGAAAAATTAGGAATACGCAAGAAAGAAAACTAAACTTATTCAATTTTAATTAATTGGAGGATTTATCATGGCAATGATGACAGGGGCTCAGTATATTGAGAGCTTAAGAAAATTAAACACAAGAGTCTATATGTTTGGGGAAAAAATCGAAAACTGGGTGGATCATCCGATGATTCGTCCGTCTATCAACTGCGTGGCCATGACATATGATCTGGCACAGGATCCTCAGCATGAAGACCTGATGACAGCGACTTCTCATCTGACCGGAGAAAAAATCAACAGATTCGGTCATATTCACCAGAGCACTGATGACCTGATGAAGAAAGTCAAGATGCAGAGACTTTGCGGACAGAAGACCGCTTCCTGCTTCCAGAGATGCGTGGGTATGGACGCCTTCAATGCGGAATATTCCACTACATATGAAATCGACAAGAAGTATGGTACTGACTACCATGAAAGATTTAAGAAGTTCCTGCTGTATGTACAGGAAAATGACCTGGTAGTTGATGGTGCTATGACTGACCCGAAGGGAAACCGCGGACTGGCCCCTCATGCGCAGCCTGATCCGGACATGTATGTAAGAATCAAGGAAGTACGTGAAGACGGTATTGTGGTGAGAGGTGCCAAGGTGCATCAGACTGGTTCTATCAACTCTCACTGGCATCTGGTAATGCCGACACAGGCCATGAAAGAAGCAGACAAGGACTATGCGGTATCCTTTGCATGTCCATCTGATGCGGAAGGTCTGTATATGATTTACGGCAGACAGTCCTGCGATACCAGAAAGCTGGAAGATGGAGCGGATGTAGACCTGGGTAATAAGCAGTTTGGCGGCCAGGAAGCACTGGTCGTGTTCGATGATGTATTTATTCCGAATGAGTATGTTTTCATGGCAGGTGAATATGATTTTGCAGGTATGCTGGTAGAACGTTTCTCCGGTTTCCACCGTCAGAGCTACGGCGGCTGCAAGGTTGGTGTAGGTGACGTGGTAATCGGTGCAGCGGCACTGGCGGCAGAGTACAATGGTGTGGAAAAAGCATCCCATATCAAGGACAAGCTGATTGAAATGACACACCTGAATGAAACGCTGTACTGCTGTGGTATTGCATGTTCTGCTGACGGCTGTGCTACAGAATGCGGAAGCTATATCATCAATATGCTCGAAGCCAATGTATGTAAGCAGAATGTAACCCGCTTCCCATATGAAATCGTGAGACTGGCCGAAGATATCGCAGGCGGCCTGATGGTGACCATGCCAGGTGAAAAGGACTTCAAGAGCGATTTGGTGGTGGGCAAAAATGGTGAGACCATCGGTGATGTATGCAATAAATATTTTGCAGGAAATGACGACGTGTGCAGTACAGAAGACCGCATGAGAGTTCTGCGTTTCCTGGAAAACATCTGTCTGGGCTCTTCTGCAGTTGGATACAGAACCGAATCCATGCACGGTGCAGGTTCTCCACAAGCACAGAGAATTATGATTCAGCGTCAGGGCAATATTGAAGGAAAGAAGGCTCTGGCGAAGGAAATTGCGGGAACAAAGTAATATCAACAGCAGGAGAAAAGAAAGCACATCATAGGTATTACTTCCTCTTATCCACAATAAGAATTTCTACATTTAAGACTTCTTTTTCATAAAATCGCCTTAGAATACTTTTTTCTTCTCCTTCACAAACACCTTACACTTTCGTAGAATAAGGTGTTTGTAGTATCAAAAAATCTTCTTTTCAATACCTTACAATACCATCATTGTAAGGTATTTTTCAATTGTCTTGACAAAAAAGATTTCATAGAATATAATAGTTTCACCGAAATGGTGAAAGGGTGAATTTTAATGAAACGAAACTTTGTAGAAAATCAATATATCCAATTAGCGGAAGAACAGTTCTGTCAAATTATGAAAACGGTTCCTTTTGTATCTGATATAGAAATTATTCGGGCGGGTCTTCAACGAGGTTTTGGGGATTTTCATGCAATTGTTCATTATAGTGACAATAATGAAACACAACGATTTTGCGTAGAAGTGAATTCTAATGGCGAGAAACGTTTTGTGAATATGTTTAAGTTGA
>JAFYNS010000003.1 GCA_017556505.1 Bacillota bacterium
GGAGGCACTGCGGAAAGGGATTCTGGCCTATAAGGGGATGAGGAAACATGACTGAAACGATGCAGGATATCCGAAGAAGAATGCATACCATTGAAAGTACGCAGCACATTACCCACGCCATGCGGCTGGTTTCTGCTTCCAAGTTCCGCAAGGCGAAAAAACAGTTCGATCAGATCAGCAGGCAGCTGGATCAGACCATGAAGATTATGGAAAAACTGCTGGCAGGGCAGAAACCCTGTCATCAGGCCGCAGATAAGAACCGCCGTATCCTCATTCTTTTTACCAGCAGCCGGGGGCTTTGCGGTTCCTATAACAGCAGCCTGATGAAAGCTGCCGCCGCGGTGTCTTCACAAGGGGATCTTTTCTGTACAGTGGGAAGCCGGGGCGAAGAATTCTTTCGGCGGCAGGGATATGAGATGCTATACTGTTTGGGAGAGGGACCGGAAAAACTGAGACCGGATGCTGCAGAGGAAGCCACACGACGGATTCTGGAAGAATGGAAGCGGGGACAGACGGCAGAGGTTCTTATCATCAAAATGAGGTACGTGAATGCACTGAAACAGGAACCGCAGGTGCGGCGGATTTTGCCGATGGACCGGGCAGAAGGGGAGGAAGAAAAAAACTTGCTGCCGGATGATCTGGAGTTTCTTCCGTCGGAAGAACAGGTCATGACCTGTCTCCTTCCAAAATATCTGCAGCTGGTGCTGTGGAAGGATGCGGTGGAAGCCGCCGTCTGTGAACATGTGGCGCGAAGAGCAGCCATGGAAGCCGCATCAGAAAGTGCAGCTGAAATGCTGGATCATCTTTCGCTGTCCTATCATCGAATGCGGCAGCAGGCAATTACCGATGAACTCATAGAAATTGTATCCGGTGCAGAAAGCTTGAAGTAAGGGGTGAAGTATATGAAGGAAGGTCAGATTCATCAGATTATAGGGCCGGTCATCGATGTGCGGTTTGAAGAGGGGCATATGCCGGCGCTGCTGAATGCCATGGAAATTGACGCAGGTGACCGGATCGTAGTAGCAGAAGTCGCTCAGCATGTAGGTGATGACGTGGCAAAATGTGTAGCGCTGTCCTCTACAGAAGGCCTTCGCCGGGGGATGAAGGTTATCGATACCGGTGCGCCCATCACTGTGCCCGTAGGACGGGAGGTGCTGGGAAGACTGTTTAATGTTATCGGTCAGCCCATTGACGAAAAAGGACCTCTGGAAAACAAGGCTGATCCAGGCAGTCCTGTTCGGCGTGCGCCCATTCACAGACAGGCTCCGGCGTTTGATGAACAGAATACGGAGTCGGAGATTTTTGAGACGGGAATTAAGGTTATCGATCTGCTGGCCCCCTATACACGGGGCGGCAAAGTGGGACTGTTCGGCGGTGCGGGAGTTGGAAAAACTGTTCTCATTCAGGAACTGATTCATAATATTGCCCGGGAACATGGAGGTATTTCTGTTTTTGCCGGTGTGGGTGAGAGAACCCGAGAAGGCAATGACCTGTATAATGAAATGATTGCATCCGGTGTAATCGAAAAGACGGCCATGGTATTCGGCCAGATGAATGAGCCGCCGGGAGCCAGAATGCGGGTGGCTCTTACGGGGCTGACCATGGCAGAGTATTTTCGTGACGAGGAAGGGCAGGATGTGCTGCTCTTCATCGATAATATATTCCGGTTCACGCAGGCAGGGTCCGAAGTTTCGGCCCTGTTGGGGCGTGTACCGTCTGCTGTGGGCTATCAGCCCACTCTGGCTACGGAAATGGGTGCTTTGCAGGAACGGATTACATCCACACTGAGCGGGTCAATTACCTCCGTGCAGGCCATTTACGTTCCGGCGGACGACCTGACGGACCCTGCTCCGGCAGCAGCCTTTGCTCACCTGGACGGAACGACGGTACTCAGCCGGTCCATCGCAGAACTGGGAATCTATCCGGCGGTGGATCCTCTGGAATCATCTTCACGTATTCTGAACCCTCTGATTGTGGGTGAGGACCATTATGAAACGGCTCGAAGAGTCCAGGAAGTACTGCAGAAGTATAAGGAACTGCAGGATATTATCGCTATTCTGGGCATGGATGAACTGTCCGGGGAAGATAGAATTACCGTATCCCGGGCCCGTAAAATTCAACGTTTTCTGTCCCAGCCATTCAGCGTAGCCGAGCAGTTTACCGGCATGGAAGGAAAATATATTCCGCGTCAGGAAACGGTGCGCGGGTTTAAGGAAATTCTGGATGGCGGCCTGGATCAGGTGCCTGAGAACCTGTTCCTCTTCGCAGGGACAATTGATGAGGTGAAAGAAAGGTTTGAGAATCATGGACGCAAAAGATAAGGGAATGCGGCTGACGGTGATTACGCCGGAAGAAGAATTCTATAACGGAATGGTGGAAAGTGTGATTGTGCGCACCCTGGATGGTTATATGGGTTTCCTGGAAAACCGGGCACCGGTCTGTGTACTGCTTCACGATGAAGGAAGCCTGCAGTTCCGGGAGGCAGGTGCGTCATCGGAAAAAGATATGGTACACGTTTCTCTCAATGGCGGCTTCGCCTTCATGGATGAGGATCTGACCATTTATGCGGATCAGGCGCGATGGGAAGAATGACGTGAAAAGAAAAAAGTACGCAGGGCATCTGCGTACTTTTTGATTGCGGATTCAGCCAGAGGTTACATCACGCTGAACTTACGGGTGGCGTTGAGATAGCGGCTCAGCATGCCCAGGTTGGCGTAATAATAAGCGAACTTCTGCTCCTTCTTTACCTCGATCAGACCGGACTGCACCAGCTTCTTCACATGCTGGCTGATGGTGGCCTGCGCATAGTCAAAGTGCTCCACCAGGTCCTTGTTGCACACGGTGGTCATGGAACGGTTGCACTGCATGATATAGCGGAAAATGTTGATACGTGCAGGATGTGCCAGAGCATCGGACACATTCGCAATCAGCAGAATCTCTTCTTCCGGCATATTCTCTGTAGTAGGATCAGTTTCTTTTCTCAGTCTCATATGATTTAAACTTCCTTTATGATAAATTTTATGATTCGAAATCGGTTGGGCACGAAAGCACCGAATGACATTATACTACAAAAAAAGCGTTTTGGGAAGAAAAAGAAATGGTGCAAATTTATTTGCACCTTCCTTTTTTTTATGATATACTGTATCTGTGAGAAAGCGAGGTGTATGCGGCATGATGCGGGCAGAATACTATAAGAAGATTATATACGAGCTGATCAACCTGATTGATGAAGGTGTTTACATCGTAGATCAGGAAGGCAAGGGCATCTTCTATAATCACACCATGGCGGATCTGGAAAAGGTGAACGTGGAAGACGTGTTGGGGAAGACCTTCCATGAAGCCTTCCCGGACTTCAAGCTGGATGAGTCCACCCTTTTCAAGGCTCTGAAAAAGAAAATATCCACCGTGCGTCAGCAGCAGACCTATAAGAATCTTTACGGCAAGGAGATTACCACCATCAACAGCACCATCCCGGTCATCGTAGGGGGAGAGACGGTGGCTGCCATTGAGCTGGCCAAGGATATTACCGATATCCGGCAGATGTCCGACAAGCTGATGGAGCTGGGAGGCGGCGGACAGCCGGAACGTGAAGAACGGCAGACAGTTATCAGACGCTATTCCTTCGAAGACATCTGGGGTCAGAATCCCGGCTTCGTGGAAGTGGTGGACCGTGCAAAACGTGCCGCATCCGTGGATGCGTCGGTTCTGATTTATGGGGAAACGGGAACCGGTAAAGAACTCTTTGCGCAGAGTATTCACTATGGCGGAGACCGCAGAAATAAGCCGTTCCTGGCTCAGAACTGTGCGGCCATTCCGGAACCTTTGCTGGAAGGCATGCTTTTTGGTACAGCCAAGGGGGGCTTTACCGGGGCGGTAGACCGGGCGGGACTGTTCGAACAGGCTAACGGAGGAACCCTGCTTCTGGACGAAATCAGTGCCATGCCTTACGATCTGCAGAGCAAGCTGCTGCGGGTTCTGCAGGAAAACTACATCAGAAGAATCGGCGGAACGAAGGATATTCCTGTAGATGTGCGAATTATCGCCACCGTCAATGAATCGCCGGAGGATCTGATGGCTCACGGCAAGCTGCGAAAGGACCTGTATTACCGTCTGAACATCGTGAACATCTCCATTCCGCCTCTGCGTGAGCGGCCTGGTGATGTGATGGTACTGGCGGAACGGTTCCTGGAAAAGCACAACAAGCGGTTTAATAAGGAACTGTGGATGATTTCTGATGCGGCAGCCAAGCGTCTGCGCAGCTACGAGTATCCGGGCAATGTCCGTGAACTGGAAAACATCATCGAGCAGGCAGTTGCCATGGCTGACCGGGAGCATGTGCTCAGCGAAAAACTGCTGAACATGCCGGGGACTGCGAAGAAATCACGTCAGTCTGCGCCAAAATACGATGCACAGATTCCGCTGGACCAGTATCTGGATGCCATTGAGCGCCAGGTAATCAAAGAAGCAATGATTAATGCCAACGGCAACATCAGCAAGGCGGCGGAAACACTGCAGATTAAGCGGCAGACACTGCAGCATAAGCTGAAAAGGTATCACATTATGGGGTAAAAAGGTGAATGGGTGCAAATATATTTGCACATATAATGCAAAATATTTTGCATATTCCGGCTGCAGACCCACTCCGGGGAGGAAAAGTTTGGACTGAGGAAGCGGCCGAGAGGGGGTATTTTGTGATGTATCTGCAAAAAAACATAATTTCAGGGCGAAAAGTGTGCCTGAAAACCTAAATTTTGCGGGAAAACATGTATACAATATTCACAGCGTAAGGTGGCACGGAGTTTGCTATACATTATAGATGTGAATATCGTTTATATCACGTTATCAAGTGAATTTTTTAGACAAAGGAGAGAGTTAAAATGGAAAATGTAAAAGTAATCCTGTGGGGACTTGGTGCTATGGGCGGCGGTATCGGTAAGATGCTGACCAAGAAGAAGGGCGTAGACATCGTTGGTGCAATCGATATCGGTGCCAAGCTGGGTAAGAGCCTGTATGAAGTAGTTCCTGGTATCGAAAGAGGCGACAGAGAAGATGTTATCGTTGGCACTGCTGAAGAAGTAATCAAGCCAGGTGCTGCTGACATCGTTGTTGTTTGTACCGACTCCTTCACTGCTAAGGTATATGACAAGCTGGTTATGGTTATGGAAAACGGCATGAACGTAATCACTTCTGCTGAAGAAATGGCTTACCCTGCTGCACAGGAACCTGAACTGGCTAAGAAGCTGGATGAAATCGGTAAGAAGAACGGCGTAACCTGCCTGGGTACCGGTATCAATCCTGGTCTGATCATGGACCTGCTGGTTCTGGTATGGACTGGTGCATGCGAATCCGTAGATCACATCGTATCCAGAAGAGTGAACTCCCTGTCCCCATTCGGTCCTGCTGTAATGGAAGAACAGGGTATCGGTATCACTGTTGATGAGTTCGCAGCAAGAAAGGCTGACGGCACTATGGCTGGCCACGTAGGTTTCGCTGAATCCGTAGGCATGATCTGCGAAGGTCTGGGCTGGAAGCTGGACAAGTTCGAACAGGATATGGAACCTATCGTAACTGACGTTGACAGAAAGTCTCCTTACGGCTTCGCTCCTGCAGGCCACGTTGCCGGCGTAGCAATGAAGGGCTGGGGCTATGTTGACGGTGAAATGAAGATCGAAATGGACCACCCTCAGCAGATCGAACCTGAACAGGTTGGCGTTCACACTGGTGACTATGTATTCATTAAGGGTACTCCAGATGTAAACATGTCCAATACTCCTGAAATCGAAGGCGGTATCGGTACTATGGCTATGATCCTGAACTCCATTCCACACGTAATCAACGCTAGACCTGGTCTGAAGACTATGATCGACATTCCAGTTGTAAGAGCAATCATGGGCGACATGAGAGACATGATCGAACCTGAATGCAAGATCGTTAAGTAATTTAAAGAACAAATAATTATTAAATCCTGACAGATACGCCTGGGAATCATCCCGGGCGTTCTGGACAGAATAAAGGAGAAAACTGACATGGCTAAAAAAGGTGATTGGGTACGCATTCATAAAGTAGTGCTGCCTGCAGCAGAAAGAACTGCAAAAATTCCTGATGATACAAAGCAGGTTGACTTTGAAATGTGGGTAAAGGGTACCCTGCAGAACGAAACTGCAGAAATCGGTGACGAAGTTACTATCGTAACTGCAACCGGCCGCGAAGAAACCGGCAAGTTACTGGAAGTAAATCCTTACTACACTCACAGCTACGGTAAGTTCGTACCTGAAATCGTGGAAATTGATAAGCAGTTAAGAAAAATCATGCAGTTCGGAGGTGAAGAATAATGACATTAGCAAAGGACTATAATTCCGTAATGGGCAGATCTGCTGAGATCATGAAGGCTTCACTGGGTCTGGACTTCAATGATTTTGAGTCCGGCTCCGTTGCATTCGACTACGAAGGTTTAATGGAAGCTACCGGTTACACTATCGAAGAAATTGACAAAATTCAGTCCAGAACCGGTGTAGGTCACACTGCACTGCTGGAACTGAGAAACATCACCAAGCTGGCTAGAAAGTATGCTAAGCCAGGCTATGGTGCAAGAATCCTGGTTAAGGACGAAGCTGCTAACGCATCCGGTTCCTTCAAGGACAGAAGAGCTGCATGTGCAGTTGCGCATGCAAAGAAGCTGGGCTACAAGGGCGTTATCGCTGCAACTTCCGGTAACTACGGTGCTGCAGTAGCTTCTCAGGCTGCTATGCAGGGCATGAAGTGCATCATCGTTCAGGAATGTTACGACTCCAAGGGTATCGGCCAGCCTGAAATCGTAGAAAAGGCAAGAAAGTGCGAAGCACTGGGCGCAGAAGTTATCCAGCTGACCGTAGGTCCTGAATTATTCTACGAACACCTGTCTGTAATGGAAGACTCCGGTTACTTCAACGCATCCCTGTACTCTCCATTCGGTATTGCAGGCGTTGAAACCCTGGGTTATGAAATCGCTATGGACTGCCGTGCTAAATTCGGTAAGGATCCTGAAATGGTAGTATGTACTCAGGCTGGCGGCGGTATGGTTACCGGTACAGCAAGAGGTCTGCTGAAGGCTGGTGCAACCGGCACTGAAGTAGTTGCAGCTTCCATCGACCTGACTGGTCTGCACATGGCATCCGACGTACAGTTCAACAAGAAGTCCTGCACAACCGGTCATACTGGTTTCGGTGTACCTCACGCTACAAACCCTGATACCGGTGACGTTCCTCGTTCCGCAGCAAGACCTCTGAGATATATGGACAGATATGTAACCACTACTCAGGGTGAAGTTATGTACATGACTGAAATGCTGGCAAACCTGGAAGGTATCGAAAGAGGTCCTGCAGGCAACACTGCTCTGGCAGCAGCATTCGTACTGGCTCAGGAACTGCCTGAAGATGCAATTCTGGTTGTAACTGAAACAGAATACACCGGTGCCGGCAAGCACATTCAGCCTCAGCTGGACTTTGCTAGAGAAAACGGCATTGAAATCGTATTTGGCGATCCTGTTGATGACGTTCCTGGTAAGAACATCGTTCTGCCTGCAGATCCTGGCCTGTTCAAGGTAAAAGAACTGGATCTGAACAAGATGAGAAAGTCCTTAATCAAGAGATCCGTTCCTAGAGCAGCTGGTAAGCTGACTGAAGCTGACATCGCATTCCTGGTTGAAGATACCAGAGCGGATGAAGCATTCGTAAAGGCTGCACTGGACGAACTGGGTGTTGAATACTAAAATATAAAGGGAGAAAAAAAGAATGAGAAGAGCTGACGATTTCGAACAGAGAAGACAGCACATTGCACATCTTACTGACGAAGAATTATACGACAAGTTCTGGGAACTGACTGCCCAGGTTGTTGATCCTCTGCTGGAATTAGGCAGAAAGAACACTACTCCATCCGTTGAAAGAGCGGTTCTGCTGAGAATGGGTGTATCTTCCCTGGATACTCAGAAAATCGTGGAAGGCTGCATGGACAGAGGCCTGATGGGTCACGGTACAGGCCATGTAGTTTACAAGATTTCCAAGGAAAAAGGCATCTCTATCAGAGAAGCAAGCGCAGCACTGGCTCAGGGTGAATACTGGGACGATGCAGTAGCACTGTTCAAGGGAGGTAAGTAAGATGGCAGATTTCGAATTAAAACCAAATGAAAAGTTAGACGTTAGAGAGATTATCAAAGATCTCGATAAGTATGAACCTAGAAGAAGAGGCTGGACCTGGAGAAAGCCTGCACCAAACCTGCAGATGGGTCCTTTCGAATTCCATGACGTAACAGAACCGCTGAAGAACAGCGTAGGCCTGCCTCCAGCAAAGTATTTCGAAAACATCGACCCGCAGCCAGCTCCAGTTATCACAACTGAAATCGCTTCCGGCCGTTTCGAAGACGACATCAGAAGAATGAGAATGGCTGCATGGCACGGCGCTGACCATATCATGGTTATCCGTCACATGGGTCAGTCCCACATCGACGGTCTGATGGAAGGCACTCCACAGGGTATCGGTGGTATTCCTGTAACCCGTAAGCAGGTTAGAGCACAGAGAAAGGCTCTGGACATCATCGAAGATGAAGTTGGCCGTCCAATTAACTACCACTCCTACGTATCCGGCGTAGCTGGTCCGGACGTAGCTGTTATGTTCGCTGAAGAAGGTATCAACGGCGCTCATCAGGACCCCCAGTACAACGTACTGTACAGAAACATCAACTGTGTTCGTTCCTTCGTAGACGCATGTGAATCCAAGAGAATCATGGCTTGGGCTGACATCGCTCAGATCGACGGTGCACACAATGCAAACGCAACTGCTAGAGAAGCTTGGAAGGTAATGCCGGAACTGATCGTACAGCATGCGATCAACTCCCTGTTCTCCAAGAAGGTTGGTATGAAGCCGGAAAACATCTGTCTGTCCACCGTACCTCCCACAGCACCTCCCGCACCCTGCGTATATCTGGACCTGCCCTATGCAGTAGCTCTGAGAGACTTCCTGAGAGACTACAAGATGAGAGCTCAGATGAACACCAAGTACATGGAAGCATCCGCTCGTGAAGCTACCGTTACTCACGTTCTGAACATGCTGATCTCCAAGCTGACCAGAGCAGACATCCAGTCCACCATTACTCCTGACGAAGGTAGAAACGTTCCCTGGCACATCTACAACATCGAAGCTTGCGACACCGCTAAGCAGACATTCGTTGGTATGGACGGCCTGATGGAAATGGTTGAACTGAAGAAGGAAGGCCCGCTGGTTGAAATGTCCAGAGAAATCCGTGAAAGAGCTTGTCTGTTCATGGAAGAAATCGTTGAAGTAGGCGGTTACTTCCAGGCTGTACAGGAAGGCTTCTTCGTAGACAGCGGAAAGTATCCTGAAAGAAACGGCGACGGTATCGCTCGTAAGATCGAAGGCGGTATCGGCTACGGTTACATCTATGAAAGAGACGAAGACTACATGGCTCCCGTTACCGCTCACTTCGGTTACAACAACGTAGCTCAGTACGGCGGAAATCCGGAAGATCCTGCAGCTCTGATCGGTGGATGTACC
>JAFYNS010000035.1 GCA_017556505.1 Bacillota bacterium
CATCGTGAGGCGGATGATGTTACAATAAGTGCAGCCATAGAGCAGAAGGAGGTAAGAATTTTGGATAATTTTGAGAATGTAAATGTCCCCAATACAGAAGAAAAGGGAAGAACCGTGATTCTGGAAAATAAGCCGAAAAAGAAATTGAAGACCTGGCAGAAGGGCCTGCTGATTCTGGCACTGATTGTGGTGTGTATCATTGGTCTGGTGACCGGATGCAGCAAAACCCTCAGCAATCTGGATCTGGTAGGCGGCGATGATACTGCAGCTGTTGAAACAGATTTTGGGCATGATTACATCGGCATCCTGTATGTGGAAGGGGAAATCGATGAGTATGGCACCGGTACATATAATCATCAGTACCTGCTTAATGCCATTGAGGCCATGATAAACGATGAGGAGAACAGAGGGTTGATTCTCCGTGTAAATACCCCGGGCGGAAGTGTTTTTGCCAGCGATGAGCTGTATTTTGCCATCAGGGAGTACCAGGAAACTACAGGGCGCCCGGTATACTCTGCTATGCAGTCACAGGCTACATCCGGCGGGTATTACATTTCTGCACCATGCGATAAAATTCTGGCCAACCGGAACTGCTGGACCGGATCCATTGGCGTTACTATGGGAAGTCTGCTGGATATCAGTGAGCTTCTGGAAAATCTGGGAATTCGGGTGGATACTATTACTGCAGGCAGCAACAAGGCCATGGGCAGCGGTATGGAGCCCATGACGCAGGAGCAGCGTGCAATTTTCCAGTCTCTGGTGGATGAAGCTTACGAGCAGTTTGTGGAACTGGTAGCAGAAGGCCGGGATATGTCCGTCGCAGAAGTAACAAAACTTGCTGATGGCAGAATCTACACAGCGAAACAGGCACTGGAAAACGGACTGATTGACGGGATCGCCACCTATGAAGAAGCAATCGGAATCATGAAGGAAGAGTGTGAACTGACTGATTGTGAAGTGGAAGAATTCATTCCTGAAGTAAGCACTGACCTTTACTCTCTGCTGGGAATTATTGCAGAGCAGAAGGGCGTGTCCGGAATGACCGATGCGCAGATGATTGAGGAACTGGCTGCCATGAACGGAACCTTCCGTGTAAGCTACATCTCTGATATTAGAAAATAAAATCGTATAAACGAAGAAAAACTCCCTTTTTCAGGGAGTTTTTTGATGTCATTTATTACTGCTGCTGCGGAGCAAGCATATCGTCCACCTTGGTGCTGCGTACCGTTCCGTAGGCTGCAGCCAGGGTGAGAACCTGTTCCGGCTGCTGTGTGTGAATGTGAACTTTCTTAAGGTGATTTCTGCCAGCCATAAGGCAGCAGTCCCCCATGGATTTCAGAATGGTTTCCAGTTCTGCAAGGTCTGCATCGGCAGATGGCTCCAGGAGAAACTCAGTGCAGTAACGGTATAGGATGACGCTTTCTTCCTGCAGTTCCGTATCCGGCAGGATAAATGGAGGATACGGTATTTCAGGCAGCTCCGGCGCAATGCTGCTGCGGAATGCATCCAGAATCAGGCAAAATCCGTAAGCCCCGGAGTCTACGACACGGAATGGCTTCAGCACGGGATTCTGATGTGCCGTCTGGAGCAGTGCGGCACGGGATTCCTGAACGACGCGGTCCATTACTGCTGCTGCGTCATCTGTCATTTCAGCCAGCGAAACGCCGGCTTTGGCACTCTGCATGGCTACCGTCAAAATCGTACCTGCCATAGGTTTGTCTACGCCGTTCATGGCGTTTTCTGCACCTTTCAGCATGGCTGCAGCAAACTGGCTGCCGGACACTTCTTCTGCACCTGCAGGGAGGCCAAAGGCAAAGCCTTCGAAGAAGAGTGTAAGAATCGTACCGGAGTTGCCATGGGCATATTCCAGCAGCTGCATGTAAGCATCATCGGCTGCTTCTGCCGGACAGCCGCAGGAAGAAATATGAGCGGCTGTTTTCTCCATGGAAATTGCCATATTGATACCGGTGTCCTTATCGGCTACCGGGAAAATATTCAGTTTATTTAATGTGTCTTTCTCTGTTTTCAATCTGCAGGCGGCCTCCGTGAACGCGGCCTTCAGATGATTTCCGTTGATATAAAAAGCCATATATACACCCCAGTTTTCTAATTCGCCCTAATTATACCTTTTTTTACAGAGGGCCGCAATATTTTCGTGTCAAAAAAATGAGGATACACTTTTGGTTACAAAATGAAAGGAAAACATAAAAGTGAAACTCAAAAATGGAAAAAATTATTTAATTTTTAAAGGAATCCAAAAAGAGCCCGTTGATTTCAAAAATTTTTTGTATTAATATAAATGTGTCTAACTATGCATTTTTGTAGATAAACATAGATGGAGGCTTATTTCGTGACCCGTAAAAAAGTTGCACTGGTCACTCATACGGGCAGTGATCTTCCGCTGGATGAAGCGGAGAAGCTTGGAATCTTCATGATTCCGGATAAAGTGCTTTTTGGAGAGGACGAATACCGGAACATGACAGAAATATCTGCAGATGATTTTTATACACGGCTTGCAGAGGCGGCGCAGCTTCCGACCAGCTCACAGCCTTCTTTGGGTGATTTTGTTAAGACCTACCGCAGAGCAGCAGCTGATGCAGATGAAGTTCTGTGTCTGATGATTACCTCGAAAATGTCGGGGTGTTATGCAGCAGCGGTATCGGCCGCACAGATGGTAAAAAGACAGGGACTGGATGTTCCCGTATATGTATATGATACACAGCAGTGTTCTCATGGAATGGCGCAGATGGTACGTGCAGCAGCGGAGCTGGCAGGTGCCGGTTTGTCGTCCTGTGAGATTATGGAGAAACTTACAGCACTGCAGCCGAAGATGGGCGTTTATATCGTCCTGGAATCTCTGGAAAATGCCCGCAAGGGCGGACGTGTCGGTGCAGTGACAGCCATGGCGGCAGATGCACTGGGCGTGAAACCGGTTCTGGTCTTCAAAGATGGCCTGGTTCGGGATTACGCCATTGCCAGAAATTATGAAACCGGCATGAGAAAAGTGGTGGATGCTTTCCTGAAGGAAGGAAGCTCGGATATGCCGGTAACCGTATTTCACGGAGCAGCACCGGAGAAGGCGGAGATTTTGCGCGATATGATTCTGCAGCAGGCTCCGGAAACGGAAGTCCGCATGGAAATGGTAGGTCCGGTCATCGGAATCTATGCAGGCTGCGGATGTGCAGGAATTGCATTTATGAAAAGGGAAACCTTATGATTGAGCTAATTACAGGCACAGGGGCTTTCGGGCTCATGGTGCTGTATGAATATCAAAAGTGCCGGAATATCCGGCAGAATAAAACAGGAAGCAACCCGTGGTTTGTTCTGGGGCTGATGGTTCTGCTGGCTGCATTTGCAGCTGAGGCAGTGAAAGGTCAGGCCTCCCGGGGGACTGCACTTGCGGCAGGAATCGCAGTTCTTGCAGCAGGGCTGGTGTTTTATGGTGCGGTGCTTGACATCGCAAGGGGAAAACAGGGGTATACGAAGGATTTGATGGGGACAACGGTCAGCCGGAAGGGACTTTACGGTTATATGCGGCATCCCGGAGTGTGGAGTTTTCTGCTCTGCTCACTGGGGTTCGGTATGATATTTCCGGATGGAATGGGACCGGCCCTCTGGTTTGCGTTTTTGAACCTGGGCTACACCTGGCTTCAGGACCGTTATTTCTTCCCGGTTTACCTGGAAGGTTATGAAGAATATAAAAAAGAAGTTCCCTATCTGTTCCCGCGGATAAAATAAACCGGCGGGGCAGAGAGTACATAAAAAATTTACAGAAAGGAGGAGCACTATGCGTTTCAAGGACAAGCTGAAAACCTGTCAGATGAAAGAAATCTGGGATGAATACTGTGGATTTCTTGATTTGAATATTAATGAATACATGCAGATTCAGAAGCGTCTGCTGGCGGAACAGATTGAACTGTATTCCAGATCCGGTCTGGGACAGAAGATTATGCATGGTGAAAAGCCTTCTTCTGTAGAGGAGTTCCGAAGAAATATTCCGCTGACTACTTATGAGGATTATGCGGATGTTCTGCTGATGCAGAGAAAAGAAATGCTTCCGGGCGAGCCGGTAGTATGGCTGGAAACAACCTGGGAAAGCGGCAGCCGTCCGAAGAAGCTGGCTCCGTATACCAGAGAAATGCTGGATGTATATACCAATAACATTCTTGCGGCCATGATTCTGTCCACAAGCGAGGAAAAGGGTAAGTTCAAGGTTAAGAACGGAGATAAGAGTCTGTATGGTCTGGCACCTCTGCCATATGCTACAGGCCTGTTCCCTCTGCTTATCGCACCGGAAATGGATCTGAAGTTTATGCCGTCTCTGGAAGAAGCCAGAAATCTGTCCTTCACAGAACAGAACAAGAAGGGCTTTGCTGCTGCCATGAAGGGTGGTCTGGACCAGTTCTTCGGCACGAGCAGCGTGGTATATACCATCACTAAGAATTTTGAAAACTACGCATCTTCCGGCGGTCTGGATCCGAAGAAGCTGATGGGCATCAGCCCTTCTATGCTGAGCCGTCTGATCAAGGCCAAATATGTGTGCGACCGTGATAAACGTCCGATTAAGCCAAAGGATATCTTTGATCTGAAGGGCTTTGTATGTGTAGGTACAGATACTGCTCTCTTCCGTGATGAGCTGGAAGAAGCATGGGGCAGAAGTCCGCTGGAAATCCACGGAGGTACCGAGCCTGGATGTATGGGTACAGAAACCTGGAACCGCAATGGCCTGGTGTTCTTCCCTGACAACGCCTTCTATGAATTCATTCCGAGAGAGGAAATGTTAAAGAATGAGGCGGATCCATCCTACATACCTAGAACCTATACCATGGACGAAGTTATTGCAAATCAGGAATACGAAATCGTTCTGACTACTTTCAAGGGCGGCGCATTCATGCGTTACCGTCCGGGTGACATGTACCGCTGTCTGCGTACTGTCAGTGAAAAGGAAGGCGTAATGCTTCCTCAGTTCGAATATGTTGACCGCGTTCCTTGGGTTATCGATATTGCAGGCTTTACCAGAATTACGGAAAGCAGCATCCGCTGCGTTCTGGACCGTTCACGTCTGCCTGTAGGCGACTGGTTCGCCATGAAAGAATATAATGGAGACAAACGTTCCTTCATGCACTTCTACGTGGAACTGGATTCTGAAACTCCGCAGGCTGCATATCTGGATGAACAGCTGATTAAGGATCATTTTGGTGCATATTTCCGCCATTATGACCATGACTATAAGGATTTGAAACGTCTTCTGGGCGTGGAACCTCTGGTGGTTACCATTCTGCCGATTGGTTCTCTCAAGCGCTTTGAAGAACGCTACGGATACCAGATCCGCAAGATTAATCCGTCCATGCGTGATGTGATCGACCTGAATCATATGCTGCATGAAGCGGATAGAACAGGAGGTGGCAGATGATGAACTTCCTGCATGAATTTATGTTTACTCAGGTCCCTCTGCTGGCACTGCTGTGTAACGTATTCCTGCTGTTTACGCTGCTGTCTGCAAAGAAGGACTCTTCCATCAAAGCCTTCATGGGTCTTCTGGTTGCGTTTATCCTGTGGGCAGGCGGTGCCTTCCTCATGCGTATGCAGATGTATCCGGATGTAGCGTTCTGGTGGAAAGTTTCTCTGAGCGGTATCTTCCTGGTACCGTACATGTACTTCCTGCTGTTCTCCAACTATACGGAACAGAAGGGCAAATTCCTGAAGGTTCTTTTCGGTGTGTTGACTGTGGTGCTGGTTGTTCTGAATGCATATGATGTATTCATGACGGCTCCGGAAGTTACCATCGTTGATGGCGTTACAGACCTCACTTATGATCTGAAGCTGCCTGCAGTCTTCCCTGTGGTTTATGCAGTGGCAGTCTTCGGCTGCATGTGGCGTATGCTGTCCAAGACTCTCCGGGAAGAAGAAATGCCTGTTGCATATCTGGTGCCGCTGTTTGTCGGTATTGGACTCATGCTGCTGGGTATCGCAGTGAATACGATGTTTACAGCGATTCCTGCAGACACAATGGGCTGTGCTCTGAATGCAGTCTGCATTTACTACGCGTTCTATAAGAAACGGTTCTATGCGCTGAACCAGATTACATCCAAGGGCTCCATGTATGTGGTTTCCATCCTGATTACCGGTATGACCATTTCTGCAATTTATCAGCCGGTGGATACATTTATCATGAAGCACCTGAGCAATACTGAAATGAATACCACCCTGGTGATTGCGATTACATGCTCTGCGGTTGCGATTCTGCTGTTCATGGGGCTGAATAAACTCCATGACGGTCTGTTTATCCGTGAACGTATGCGCCGTGATGACCAGGTACATAATTTCTCCACTGCAGTTAACTCCACCCTGAAGACCAGTGAAATCCTGCAGCGTTTTGCAGATCTGGTGAAGGAGGAAGTTGCAACTGAGCATATGTACATCTGTATGTATGACCCGGAAAAGGGAGAATATACTTCTGATGTGAATATTCAGTCTCTGGAAAAACCGCTGTCCTTCCGTGACGATCATCCGATGATGCAGCGTCTGCAGAAGAATAATTCCGGACTGCTTTATACTGACTTCCAGAAGACCACTGCGTATAAGAGCATGTGGGAAGATGAAAAACAGCAGCTGGCATATATCCATGCTGCATACATTCTGCCGTTCCGCGGCGAAGACCGCATCCACGGTTTTGTAATTCTGTCGGAAAAACAGGGTAAGAAGAAAAATTATTCTTATGATGATGTTAACTTCCTGGAATCCATCGCTTCTGTAGCAGCCATTGCACTGAAGAATGCAATGCTGTATCAGGTACTGGAAAAGGAAGCACTTCTGGACCCTCTGACAGGTCTGCTGAACAGAAGAACTCTGAACCGCCGCATTGACGAACAATTCGAAAAGAATGCGACGCCGATTACTCTGGCTCTGCTGAACCTGGACGACTTCAGTCTGTACAACGAACTGTATGGAAGCGAAGAAGGTGACAAGATGCTGAAGCAGTTCGCACGCATGCTGGAACAGGCTTACGGTGATACTGCTATCATTTCCAGATATGGCGGAAAAGAATTCGCAGTTCTGCTGCCGTTCTGTGATGCACTGACTGTAAAGGCCAAGACTGAGCAGGTACAGGTACTGCTGGCGGATTATATTTCCAACAGCAGAGAACGTATTAAGAAGTTCCTGACATTCTCTGCAGGTATCTGCAGCTATCCGATGTCTGCTGTAAACGGAAACCAGCTGATTTCCTACGCGAATATGACGGTATTCCAGATTAAGCAGCACGGAAAGAATGCCATTAAGATTTTTGATAACAGCCAGGTAAACCGTTCTGAAGATGAACGTCATGACGGCGGAATTCAGGAACTGACACCGACTATTTATGCACTGACTGCAGCCATTGACGCCAAGGACCACTATACTTTCAACCACTCACAGTGTGTATCCAAGTATGCGTCCCAGCTGGCTGAGCATGCAGGTCTGCCTTCCGATCATGTGGAAATTATCCAGCAGGCTGGTCTGCTTCACGATATCGGCAAAATCGGTATTCCGGACGTTATCCTCACTAAGAGCGGCCGTCTGGATCCGGAGGAATTCTCTATCATGCGCCAGCATGTAGAACGTTCCATCGAAATGATTCGTCATCTGCCGTCTCTGGACTATGTAATTCCTGCGGTACTGGGACATCATGAACGTTTTGACGGGAAGGGCTATCCGAGAGGTATTTCCGGAGAAGATATTCCGCTCAGTGCACGTTGTCTGTCCATTGCAGACTCCTTCGACGCCATGGTATCCAAGCGTTCCTATAAGAACAAGATGCCGGTGGAAGATGCTCTGATGGAAATCGAAAAGAACCTGGGAACCCAGTTCGACCCTGAGCTTGGACGTCTGTTCATCAATCTGGTGAAGGATGGAACCATCGAGGTAATCAACTACTAAAAGAGTTCAAAAAAAGATTAAAAAAATTGACGGTGTCAAGAAATAAAACTTGACACCGTCTTTTGTTTATGGTATAGTCATTAAGGTGTCAAGTTATAGGACTTGATACGGCCCTGAAATGAGGGCAGGAAAAAGGAGTGAACGCGAGATGACAGAAATGGAAAAGATTGCGGAAACAAGCCTTTTGTACGACTTCTACGGTCAGCTGCTGACCGAGAAGCAGCGCCAGGTTATGGCACTGTATCATGAAGAAAATCTGACCCTTTCAGAGATTGCAGGTGAATTCAGTATTTCCAGACAGGCTGTCCATGATACACTGAAAAAGGCTGAGCAGTCCCTGAGAGAATATGAAAACAAACTGGGTCTGGTGGAGAAATTTATGGTATCCACGCAGGCACTGGAAGAGATAGAAAAAGAGATTGACGAAATCGCTGCTGCAGCGTCTGATGCAGCCATCCTCGAAAGACTGGCGAAGGTGAAAAACATTATCGTAAGTCTGGAAGAAGAGTAGGAGAGTTTTATGGCATTTGAGAATTTATCAGAAAAACTGCAAGGCACCTTTAAGAAGCTTCGCGGCAAGGGTGTGCTCCAGGAGAGTGACATTAATGACGCCATGCGTGAAGTCAAGCTGGCCCTGCTGGAAGCCGACGTTAACTTTAAGGTTGTAAAGGAGTTTGTTGCTTCCGTAAAGGAAAAGTGCATGGGTGCAGAAGTTCTGGGAAGCTTAACCCCGGGACAGCAGGTAATTAAAATTGTAAACGATGAGCTGGTTTCCCTCATGGGCGGTACCGGCAGCAAGCTGACTTATTCACCGAGCGGTTTTACCGTTCTGCTGATGGTTGGTCTGCAGGGTACCGGTAAGACCACTACCTGTGGTAAGCTGGCCAACTACTTAAAGAAGCAGGGAAAGAAGCCGATGCTCTGTGCCTGCGACATCTACAGACCAGCGGCGATTGACCAGCTGGAGGTTGTAGGTAAGACTGTAGACGTTCCTGTTTACACCAACAGAAACAGCCGCGTAGCAGAAGACATTGCTCTGGAAGCGATGGCAGAAGCGCAGAAGCGTGGTTACAACGTACTGATTGTCGATACTGCGGGCCGTCTGCAGATCGATGAAGAACTGATGGAAGAACTAGTAAGAGTCAAGAAGGCAGTGAAGCCTCATGAGATTTTGCTGGTTGTGGACGCCCTGACCGGTCAGGACGCCGTGAATGCTGCAGAAGGCTTTAATGACAAGCTGGGCATCGACGGTATCATCATGACCAAGATGGATGGTGACTCCAGAGGCGGTGCTGCACTGTCTGCCAAGAAAGTTACCGGCCGTCCGATCAAGTTCATGGGTATGGGCGAAAAGTTCGATGCCCTGGAACCGTTCCATCCGGACAGAATGGCAAGCAGAATCCTCGGTATGGGGGACATGCTTTCATTAATAGAAAAAGCCCAGGAGAATTATGACGAAGCGAAAGCTGCCAAGCTGGAAAAGAAGCTGAGAAAGAATGAGTTTACTCTCGAAGACTTCGTAGACCAGATGGGTGAAATTCGAAATATGGGCGGTATCGGCAAGATGCTGGAAATGCTTCCTGGCGTAGGCGGCAAGATCAGTGACGATGAGGTGGAAAAGAGCGAGAAGGAATTCAAGCAGATGGAAGCCATCATTCAGTCCATGACGCCTGCAGAACGTAAGGATCCATCGATTCTGAATGCAAGCAGAAGAAAGCGTATTGCAGCGGGCTGCGGCCAGCCGGTAAGCAAAATTAACAGTTTAATTAAAAAATATGAAGACGCGAAGAAACTGATGAAGCAGTTCAACAATCCGAACTTCATGAAGAAAAACAAGAAATTCAGAGGATTATTTTAAGGAGGACAATTAAAATGGTAAAGATCAGATTAAGAAGAATGGGTGCACACAAGAAGCCTTTCTACAGAGTAGTAGTTGCAGATTCCAGAGCTCCAAGAGATGGTAAGTTCATCGAAGAAATCGGTTACTATGACCCAATGAAGGAACCTAAGGTTATCGAAATCAACGCAGAACTGGCTAAGAAGTGGCTGGAAAACGGCGCACAGCCAACTGATACTGTAAAGAAGCTGTTCAAGAACGCTGGTATCGTTGAATAATTCAGATAATTTTAAGGAAGCGGTGAAAACGAATGACTAAATTGGTTGAAGCAATTGCGAAGTCACTTGTTGACAGACCTGAAAATGTGGAAGTTACAGAAACCACCACACGCCAGGGAACAGTGATTCAACTGAAGGTTGATCCCGATGATATGGGTAAGGTAATCGGCAAACAGGGCAGAATTGCGAAAGCGCTTCGTGTCGTTGTTAAGGCTGCCGCAACCAGAGATAATAAAAAAGTGACAGTGGAGATCGTCAAGGAATAATCCCGCACGCTTCGGGGGATGACGGTTTTCGGATTGCAGCAGATTACAGGCACATAAATCATTTTTATGTGCCTGTTATGTTTATTAAAGGAGAACCATGGAAAAGATTAAAATCGGAACAATTGTAAATGCAGTGGCACTGCGTGGTGAAGTGAAGGTTTATCACTTCTCTGACTGTAAGGAACGTTTTGAGGAACTGGATGAAGTTATCCTGGAACGCAAAGGCAAGAGCCAGACATACAGAATCGAAAAGGTTCGTTACCAGAACGATATGGTCATTCTGAAATTCAAGGGCGTAGACGACCGCAATGCGGCAGAAGCACTGAAGGAAAGCGACGTAATGATTACAGAAGCAGACCTGAAAGAACTGCCGGAAGACACTTTCTATGTCCGTGATCTGATTGGATGCAGCGTTTTCAATGCAGAAACCGGTGCTGAAATCGGAACAATCAAGGATGTACTGCAGAACTCTGCACAGGATATTTATGTAATTAAGACTGCCGGCGGCAAGGATGCAATGATTCCTGCAGTAGGCGACTTCGTAGACGAAGTAAATATTGAAGAAAGATTTGTAAAGGTGAGACTGATTCCGGGCCTGATTGACGATGAAGGCACTGAAGTCCGCGGCTAAAAGTACAGGAGACTGTTTTATGAAAATTCATGTTCTGACTCTCTTTCCGGAGATGTTCACACCGGTGACAGAAGCCAGCATTCTGGGAAAGGCCGGAGAAAAGGGCATTCTGGATATTAACCTGATTAATATCCGCGACTACAGCAATGATAAGCACAGCAAGGCAGACGACACTCCTTTCGGGGGCGGTGTAGGCATGGTCATGCTGGCAGATCCGATTTTCGGAGCCCTGCGTTCCATCGGACCGGAAGAGGAAGTAAAAAAGAAAAAAATTCTGTACATGTCTCCAAGGGGACGCCATCTCAACCAGCAGATGATTGAGAATATGGCACAGCAGGAAGAAATGGTAATCCTCTGCGGCCATTATGAAGGGGTGGATCAGCGTGTCCTGGATTACTGGGATATGGAAGAAGTGTCCATTGGTGACTACATTCTTACCGGCGGGGAGCTTCCTGCCATGGTGCTGATTGATGCCGTAAGCCGCTTCATTCCAGGTGTTCTGGGTACAAAGGAGTCTGCTACCGATGAATCTATCTATTCCGGACTGCTGGAATGTGACCAGTACACCAAACCGCGGGAATATGCGGAAATGATGGTTCCGGAAGTGCTGTTTGGAGGAAATCACAGGCTCATCTACCTGTGGCAGCTGGAGAATGCACTGCGCAGAACCCGTGACTGCCGTCCGGATCTGCTTGAAAAATGGCTGGCAGAAGACCGGAAACTGAAAAAAGATGAAAAGAAAATTCTGGACAAAATTCTGTCTGGAGAATAGTTGCCATGAAAAGTTCTTCATGGTACAATATATAGTATGAAAAAGAAGAAAACAACCAAAGGTACCAAGCGTACCATATTCATATATCTGCTGACTCTGGCACTGCTTTATGTAGCTATTTATGTAGTGCCTCAGGTGTCAGACATTTTTGTAGAAACATATACGGCCGAATACGGAACATTGCAGGTAACAGATGAAGCGACCTGCCTTTTCGTGCGTAATGAAAAGGTTTATCCGGCAAAATCCGGCGGTTCGGTGGAGCGTGTGGTGAAATCCGGACGTCTTATGCGTTCCGGTGCCAACATCGTCAATGTGGGAAATCTGGCATACCACTCTGATATGAAGGGGATTGTCAGCTATTACCATGACGGACTGGAAACTGTATACACTCCGGAGACCATGACCACCCTTACTTCAGCAGTTCTTTCCAAGGAAAAGCAGGAGGCATATCCTGTAAAGAAGGCGGTGTCCGGTGAAGTGGCATCCGGTGATGCAGTGTTCAAAATTGTGGACAACCAGAAATGGTATCTGCTGTGCTGGCTGAAGAAAGATGCGGCAGCAAAGTACAGTGAAGGCAAAAATATTACTGTAGATTTTCAGGACGGTAAGTCCGGAAAAGACAGCACCCAGCTGAAAATGCATATTGACTCCATGACAGTGCAGGGTGACGAAACCATGCTGGTAATGTCATGCAACCGCCATTATGAAGATTTTGACCAGTACCGTATGAAAAAATGCACCCTGATTGCGTCCAGCGTCAGCGGCATCTTCCTGGAAACAGAAAGTATTGTGGAGGAAGAAGGCCAGAAGGGCGTATACGTGGTGGATAAGCTGGGAAACTATAACTTTACACCGGTAAGAATTCTGGGCAGCGACGGCGATGTGACCGTAGTAGAAAAGAACTATTTCTATGATGCGGAAGGTTATGCTGTTTCTACCGTTCAGAATTACTATACAATCCTGCGTCCGGAAACCGAAGAACCGGAATCTGAGGAAGCAGAGAAAAAGGAGTGACGCATATGTCTATCAGAGAAAATATAGAACATATCAATCAGCTGAAGGCCGAAGCTGCTGCACGCAGCGGAAGAAAGGGCGAAGATGTTCTGCTGGTTGCGGTGACCAAGCTTCATGATGTGGATGAAATCAATGAAGCCATCGACTGCGGCATTACAGACATCGGTGAAAACAAAGTGCAGGAAATCATGGACAAGTTTGACCATGTGAAGCCGGTAAGATGGCATCTGATTGGACACCTGCAGACCAATAAAGTAAAATACATCATCGACAAGGTTTCTATGATTCATTCTGTGGATTCTCTCCGCCTGGCACAGGAAATCAACAAACGTGCCCAGCAGCATAGCCTGACTATGGACATCCTGATTCAGGTTAACTCTGCAGAGGAAGAGAGCAAATTCGGAATTAAAACAGAAGAAACCGGACAGATGATTCAGGATATTCTGGATACCTGCGAAAATATCCGCATCCGCGGTCTCATGTGCATTGCACCTTTTGAGGAAAATCCGGAGGATGCAAGAGTGTATTTTGCAGAGGTGAAGAAACTGTATGACGAATATGGAAAGATGGAACATCCGCATCTGGATTTCCAGTATCTGTCCATGGGTATGTCCGGTGACTTCCATGTGGCGATTGAAGAGGGATCCAACCTGATTCGCGTGGGAACCTCCATCTTCGGTGCCAGAGATTATTCCAAAAAATAACACCACAGAAAATGGGAGGATATTATGAGCGCATTTGATTCTTTAAAGAAGTTTATCGGTATTGAAGAAGTAGACGAAGATGAGGCGGTGACAGAGGCTGAAGTGCAGGCTGCCAAGGAAAAGCTGGCTATGGATGCCGGCAGACAGAGCTCTTTCGCAGCTTCTGCAGCGGCAGTACGCAAGCCTGCTGAGTTCACCAAGCCATCCGAGGCAGCAAAGGCTGTTCCAATTGAAAGACGCCTTTCTGTAGCTGGCACCAATGCCTTTAAGCTGGTTCTCATCGAGCCTAAGAGCTTCGATGAATGTCCGAAGCTGGTTGACGGTCTGAAGGGCAGACGTCCTGTCATCATCAACCTGGAAAAGATTGAAACAGAAACTGCCAAGAAGATTTTCGACTTCCTCAGCGGTGCTACCTATGCGTTAAACGGCAGCGTACAGAAGGTTGCAAACAACATCTTCATTTTTGCACCGGAAAGCGTGGACATCAGTGCCGCAAATCAGGAAGACCGCGGCGGCTTCGATTTCGGTGCTAACAAGAGCCCGTGGAGATAAGGGGGAGCTATGAAAGGACTTTTAGTTACTGCCATTTACTGGTTCTCTGAACTGCTGACAACTATTCTGCTGGTTCGCTGTATTTTCAGCTGGTTCCCGATGAATCCTTACAGCACTCTGGGAAAAATCTACGGCCTGACCATCCGCCTTACAGAACCGGTGGTGGAACCATGCCGCCGCCTTTTGAGCCGTTTCAATACAGGAGTATTTGACTTTTCTGTATTACTGGCATTCTTTCTGATTCAGTTTGTAGCCAATGTACTGATTCGGATTATTATCTAATTTAGGGAGAGTTCGATTATGATTACACCTGCAGATATTGAAAACAAAGTATTTTCCAAAGGAGTAAGAGGATATAAGGAAGAAGAAGTTGATGATTTCCTGGATCTGATTATTCTGGATATGGAAAAGCTGATGAAGGAAAACCGTCAGCTGAAGAAGGAACTGGAAAAGTCACAGACTCAGGTAGACCGTCATGTGTCCACTGAAAGTTCTGTTTATGAAACGCTGGAATCTGCCAAGTCTCTGCTGAATGACATTGCAGCAAGTGCAGAACGCCGTGCTCAGGTTATCCTGAAGGATGCAGAGCTGGAAGCTGCCATGATTACCAGAGAAGCGAGAGAATCCATCAGCAGACTGACTGATGAAGCGAGCCGCCTGCGCAGAAATGTGGAAGCACTCCGTGCCAAGTACCGTCAGATGCTGGAACTGGAACTGGAACGTGTGGATGCCATGGGTGGTGGCTGGTTCGAAGAACTGGAACGCGATTTTCTGCCGGCTTCCCTCTCTGATCTGGAACAGCTGACTCAGAATACCCAGGCGGAAACAGTGCGCAGTGAAGCCTCCATGCAGGCTACCCGCGTTATGGAACCTGTAAAAGTTTCTGATGAAGATGAAAAGAAAGAAGATTTGACGAAGACTTTCGTAAACATCCGTTAATTAGAGGAAAGTTCGAGATTATACTGAATGAAAAAAGCACGTTATTTACTCATAGCAGGCATACTGCTGCTGGACCAGATTGTCAAGTATGCGGTCAGAGCAGGCATGGAACTTGGGGAAACCATTCCAGTTATAAAAAATGTGTTTCACCTGACTTATGTACAGAACCGGGGTGCTGCCTTTAACATGTTTGATGGTATGCAGGGGTTCCTGACCATGGTTCCGCTGATTGCACTGGTTTTCGGCGTCTGGTATATGGAAAAGCATCTTGCGGAGCATGTAACGCAGCTGTTTGCGCTCATATTGATTATTTCCGGTGGTCTGGGAAACCTGATTGACCGGATCTGGCTGGGATTTGTAACGGACATGTTTGACTGCCGTTTCATCGATTTTCCGGTGTTCAATATTGCAGACATTGCAATCTGCGTGGGATGTTTCTTCCTTGTAGTTTTTATTTTCTTTTTCGATAAACCGCAGCAGGGAGAAAAAGCTGATGAACAGTGAAGAAAGATACACATTTTTAATCGACGAAGAAAGCAGAGGCACCAGGATTGACCGGGTGCTTTCTTTGCTTTTAGCCGAAAGTTCAAGAAGTTATATCCAGAAGCTGATTGAAAAAGGCAAGGTATCCGTAGACGGCAAACCTTGCACTGCGAAAAATTTCAAGGTCAGCGAAGGCCAGCAGGTGGAACTGCTGATGCCGGAACCGGAGATTTTGTCGGTGGAACCGGAGAACATTCCGCTGGACATTGTTTATGAAGATGATGATGTACTGGTGGTGAACAAGCCGAGAGGCATGGTAGTTCATCCGGCGGTGGGGAATTACACAGGAACTCTGGTTAACGCCATCCTGTTTCATTGCGGGGAACGCCTCAGTTCTATCAACGGTGTCATCCGTCCGGGCATCGTACATCGCATTGACAAGGATACCAGCGGCCTTCTCATGATTGCCAAGAACAATATGGCTCATGAATCTCTGTCAGCACAGCTGGCAGAGCACTCCATCACCCGCCGCTATACGGCACTGGTATACAGTAACCTGGCAAAGGATGAGGGAACGGTGGATGCGCCGATTGGACGTGATCCGAAGAACCGTCTGCGTATGGCGGTAACCACACAGAACTCCAAGCGGGCGGTGACCCACTGGACTGTGCTGGAGCGGTTCGGTAAATATACTTTAATTGAAGCAAAACTGGAAACAGGGCGGACGCATCAGATCCGCGTACATATGTCCCACATCAAGCACCCGCTGGTAGGCGACATGGTGTACGGACCGAAGAAGCAGCCGCTGACAGAGGAAGGACAGATGCTCCATGCCAGAGTACTGGGCTTTGTCCATCCGAGAACCGGTGAATATATGGAATTTGAGCGGCCTCTGCCGGAAGAGTTTGAGCAGGTGCTGCGGAAAGTGAGAAAGTAAATGGCCAAACGCAGTTTAAAACCAGGTACACTTCTGTGCCCTGTACCGGCTGTCATGGTAACCTGCGGCAGCGGTGATGAAAAGAATATTATTACAATTGCATGGACCGGGATTGTCAATTCCGATCCACCGATGACTTATGTATCTGTGCGCAAATCCCGCCATTCACATCATCTGATTGAAGAGAGCGGAGAATTTGTCATCAATGCAACCACGGAAGAACTGGCATTCGCCACCGACTACTGCGGTGTGAAATCCGGCCGCAACGTGGATAAATTTAAGGAAATGAAACTGACTCCGATTCCTGCGGAGAAGGTTTCCTGCCCGATGATTGAGGAATCTCCGGTAAATCTGGAGTGTAAGGTTGTGGAAGTTCACCGCTATCCTTCCCACGATATGTTCGTAGGGGAAATCGTGGCAATGCACGTGGATGAATCCATCTTCGATGAAAACGGAAAGATGCCGGTGGAATCCATCGGTCTTTTGACTTATGCTCACGGACATTATATGGGTGTGAAACGTAAGCCAATCGGCCGTTTCGGCTATTCTGTCATGAAGGCCAAGACCAGGAAGCGTCTCAACCGTGAAGCACATCAGGAGCGTGTGGAAAAGAACCGGGCACGCCGTGAAAAGAACGTGAAGAAAAAATAAGCCTGAGGAGGCCGGATATACAGTACAGAGCCTGAAAATGCAGATTTGCTGCATAAATTCTGAAGCATGTGTGACTTGAAGGTGGATTATCTGCGCCGTATGTTTTTCTGATATTTTATAAAATAGATATAACATACTGTTATCAGGTCCGGGTGTGAATGTAATCAATGCAGCTTTCACAGACATAGCCTCCCTTAAAGGCGATGTTGTGGGAGTATTTTCCGCAAATGGAACAGCATTTTGGTTCTGCAGGGTGAAGCATATCAGTACCTCCTCATACTTATCTTTATAAATTGGCCGTCGGCTGGTTGGGGACTGCCGCAGGCCGCCGGACCTGAATGCAGCTTCATCATAGTACAGATGAACAGGAAATAAAAGAAAAAAATTCAAAAATGTCGAATTTTAGGGATTTTTTGTAAGAATTTAGGGATTTTTTGTATTTCTGTTTTTTAGATTGCGTTACAGGGGGATGAGACATGCTGCCCGTACTGCGGAGGCATTATGATGCGGGGAAAAATTGTAGGAGGCCGGGATCTGAGCAGGTGGACGATGGATGATGGGCTGTATGCAGGCGGATACCCTGGTGCAGGTGAATTTTATCTTCGTAATCTGGAGCCGAAAGGATTCCTTGAACGTGTTCGGAACCCCTTTAATGAGGAACGTGCAAAAAAAACAGCGTATGTCTGCTATGACTGCGGAAAGATGGTGGCGGATATAGGCATGAATATCCGCAGCGACTGAAGAGTGGAGAAGAAAGATGGAACTGACACATTTTGATGAGAAGGGAAACGCCCGCATGGTGGATGTGAGCGAAAAGGAAATAACCAGCCGGCAGGCAATTGCCCGGGGCGTAATTAAGGTGTCTCAGATTGTTTATGATGCCATTGCAGATAAACGCATCGCCAAGGGGGATGTACTGACGGTGGCAACTACGGCCGGAATCATGGGGGCCAAGAAAACCTGGGAGCTGATTCCCATGTGCCATATTCTTCAGCTGACTAAATGTGCCATCGACTGGGAAATGAATCCGAAGACCTGTGAAATCCGCTGCAGCTGCACGGTGCGCTGCAATGGCCAGACCGGTGTGGAAATGGAAGCTTTGACCGGTGTCAGTGTGGCCCTGCTGACGGTGTACGATATGTGCAAGGCGCTGGATAAGAACATGGAAATCGGTCAGATTTACCTGGCAGAAAAGGAAGGCGGCAAGAGCGGCCGTATGGTAAATCCTGCGAGGGAGGTATAACCATGGCATATAAAGTAGGAATCATCACTTTAAGTGATAAGGGCTCCCGCGGTGAACGGGAGGATAAAAGCGGTCCGGCTATCTGCGAAATGCTGGAAGCCTGGAATAAAAAAGAAGGCCGCGAAATATATGAAGTGGGCAGCGAAGTGCTGCTGCCCGATGATCAGATTTTGCTGGAAGGAGTGCTGATGGGCATGGCTGATGAAGAGGGAATGAATCTGATTCTGACCACCGGAGGCACAGGCTTTTCACCACGTGATATTACGCCGGAGGCCACTTACGCGGTGGCTACGAAGAACGCTCCGGGTATCGCTGAGTACATGCGGGCAAAATCTTTCGAGATCACACCGAAGGCCATGCTCTCCCGAGGGGCGTCCGTGATCCGTAATTCTACATTGATTATCAACCTGCCGGGAAGTCCGAAGGCAGTCCGGGAAAACCTGGGCTTTATTCTGCCGGCGCTGGAACATGGACTGGGCGTACTTCTGGGCCGTGAAGGGGAGTGCGGCAGCGATGGTCACCATGGTGAGCACCATGTTTAAACGGCGTTATGAAAGAAACCGGATTTTCAGTCCGGCGGAGCAGGAACTGCTTGCCGAAAAGAAAGTGGCAGTCATCGGCTGCGGAGGTCTGGGAGGCCATCTTATCGAGATGATGGGACGCCTGGGCGTGGGCAGTATTGTGGCGGTGGACGGTGACGTTTTCGACGAAACAAACCTGAACCGGCAGCTTTTATGCAATGAGAATAATATCGGGAGCTCCAAGGCAATCGCTGCCGGGCTGCATATGTGCCTGGTTAATAGTGAGGTGGATGTGCTTTCTGTCTGTGAGAATCTGACGGAAGAAAATGCGGACCGTCATCTGGCAGGCTGTGACCTGGTGCTGGACGGGCTGGACAGCGTGGGAAGCAAGCTGATGCTCCAGCGAATCTGCCGCAGGCTGGACATTCCTCTGGTCCACGGGGCCATCGGAGGGTGGTTCGGACAGGTGACCACCATTTTTCCGGGAAATGATACCCTGAGCCTGATTTATGAAGATGGCTGTGAAGTTTCTCAGGAAGCGGGTAATCCGTCCTTTACACCGGCGGTTGTTGCCGGTATTCAGGCAGCAGAAGCGGTCAAGGTTCTGTTGGGATATGAGGATGTACTGCAGCGGAAGATGCTGTTTGTCGACCTGTTTACAGGTGAAGTGCAGCGGGTGGAATTATGAGTGAAGTGAAAAAATATGAGGGAACCCGTCAGGTCTCCTTTCTCGATAAAAAAGCGGCACGATGGCTTCGTGAAGAAGCACCGGCCATTGAAGATGGTCTTTGCCTCAGCCGGTTTCATGCGGACCTGGAGGCGGAAGGTGTGAAGGAATGGCAGAAAGGGCAGATTGTGACCGTCTGCGGCAGCCAATATGAAATTGCAATTACCGGCAAGCGATGCTTTGCGGAATGCGGTCTGCTGCAGCGGACCGGTGCGAAATGTCCCCTGGCCAGCGGCGTAGCCTTTGGGCGGCCTACAGAGGAGGAATGATGAAAGATCAGTTTAACAGAAACATTGATTACATACGAATTTCTGTGACGGACCGCTGTAATCTGCGGTGCCGGTACTGTATGCCGTCCTGCGGGGTGGCCTCTGTTCCTCACGGCAAAATCCTCACATTCGATGAGATCGTGCGTCTGACACAGCGGTTTGCGGAAGTCGGAATCCGAAAGGTAAAGATTACCGGCGGAGAACCTCTGGTGCGCAGGGGCGTGCTGGATCTGATCCGCGAAATCAGGCAGGTTTCCGGAATCGATGAAGTGACACTGACCACCAACGGAGTGCTGATTGGTCAGCAGCCGGAGCTGGCTTACCAGCTTGCAGAAGCTGGGGTGAGCAGCATCAATATCAGTCTGGATACATTAAATAGGGCGCGGTATGAAATGCTGACCGGAAGTGACGGGCTGGATGATGTGATGCGGGCCATTGATGCCTGCTGCAGCATCCCGAATCTGAAAGCGAAGGTTAACGCAGTGACTCTGGCAGATTACAACCGGGACGAGGTGGCAGAACTTGCGGCACTGGCCAGGGATCGGAATCTGGATGTCCGATTCATAGAGATGATGCCTATAGGTCTGGGAAAGGACTTCAAAGGATATGGACAGGACTGGATTCTGAAAGAACTGGAAGCTGTTTACGGCCTGGCCGCTATGGATGAAAATGACTGCAGAGGAAACGGCCCTGCAGTTTATTACCGGCTGGAGGGGTTCTGCGGAAGAGTGGGATTCATCAGTGCTATGAGCCATATGTTCTGCGGAGAATGCAACCGGGTACGGCTCACATCGGAAGGTCTGCTGAAACCATGTCTGCAGTATGCCGGAGGAACCGACCTTCGCCGGCTGCTGAGGAATGGGGCGGACGATGAGATTTTGCGGGACGCCATCCGGGAAGCAATATATAATAAACCGCAGCACCATCGTTTTTTAGATGAAATTGATGATGAGATGGAGGGACAGGGAATGTCCTTTATCGGTGGTTAAGTACATTTTCCCGGAGGAGTGATTCTGCAGGCTCTGCCGAGGACAAAGGACGGAGCGGAAAATGTACATGCCGGCAATGAAAGAGAGTTACTGCTTAAGCGGCAGCTCAGCATAAATTTTTATGGATTTCGAGCTTCGCAGTCTAAGGCGCCTGGCGGAAGGAGCTATGATTGTGAAGCCGATGGGTATGCTCCGAAAGGGGCCTGCCTTCCGTGTTTGAAAAGAATTCCAAGGAGGACAAACAAATGAAGAAACTTTTATCCGCATTACTGATTGTAATGATGTGCCTGGCACTTGCTGCCTGCGGCACGGACGAACCTGCCGATGCAGGACATGAAGACCCGGCAGAACCAAAGGGCACTCTGCTCATGGCAACCACCACATCCACTGACAATACCGGACTGCTGGACTACCTGGCACCGATTTTTGCTGAGGATACCGGCTGGACGCTGGAATGGAGCTCTGTAGGTACCGGCGAAGCACTGGCTATGGGTCAGAACGGCGATGTAGACATCGTTCTGGTACACTCCAAAGCCAGCGAGGAAGAATTCGTGGCAGGTGGCTACGGCGTGGAACGCGTTCCTGTGATGTACAACGACTTTATTATCGTGGGACCGGAAGCAGAAGATACATATGGCGATGACGTGGAATCCTGCCTGAGAGCAGTCGCAGACGGCCAGCTGCCATTCGTATCCAGAGGTGACGACTCCGGTACGGATAAGAAAGAAAAGAAGCTGTGGCCCGCATACGAAATTGATCCTGCTCAGAATCCGAACTACATCGAATCCGGTCAGGGTATGGGTGCAACCATTACCATGGCGGACGAACAGCAGGCTTACTGTCTGACCGACAGAGGTACCTGGCTGGCCAATAAGATGAATGCTGACCTGGAAATTGAACTGAATATCGTTTGCCAGGGAGCAAAGGATCTGCTGAACCAGTACGGTGTCATCGCAGTAAATCCTGAAATGTACGAAGACACCAATATCGAAGCGGCAAACGCATTCATCGAATGGATCTGCTCTGAAGAAATTCAGACTCTCATCGGTCAGTTCGGCGTGGAAGAATACGGTCAGGCACTGTTTACTCCAAACGCAGGTGCTGAGGCATAATACATTGACAGGGACAAACATGCTATGATATAATATCAGCTTGTGAACTGGAGGATTTTAATTGATGAACATTGGATTTACATTGATATTTAACAGCTTGCTGCTGGGTGTGGGACTGGCAATGGATGCCTTTTCCGTGTCTCTGGCAAACGGACTCAACGAACCATGCATGCGCCGCCGCAAAATGTGCGGAGTCGCAGGTATTTTTGGCATATTCCAGGGACTGATGCCTCTGCTGGGCTGGATCTGTGTACATACAGTGGTTCAGTACTTCCAGTCTTTTGAAAAGATGATTCCATGGATTGCTCTGATACTGCTCTGCTTCATCGGCGGAAACATGCTGAAGGAAGGTCTGGCTGGCGGTGAAGAGGACTGCTGCGAAAAGCCTGGCGTGGGTCTGAAGGCTCTGCTGGTGCAGGGGTGGCAACTTCTATCGATGCACTGTCTGTAGGATTTACCATCGCGGAATACGGCCTGTTGGAAGCGATTCTGGCAGCTATGATTATTGCAGGTATTACTTTCTTTATCTGTTACGGCGGTCTGGCCATCGGCAAGAAGGCCGGTACGAAACTGGCAGGCAAGGCAGGTATCCTGGGCGGTGTCATTCTGATCTTTATCGGGCTGGAGATTTTTATCACCAGCTGGTTCTAAGTTTTGCACCTTGAATGGGCCGATGCACAGCAAAATACCGGATTATCACCTTTTTTCGTTTATTTCCGGTACGATTTC
>JAFYNS010000036.1 GCA_017556505.1 Bacillota bacterium
ATGCAGGAGGTGTTCCGTACGCAGTGGTTAACGATATGCGCCGTACCATGTCTGAAGTCAGCGCATTCTTCCATGATTGTATCTGGAACGACGGACTGCAGATGATCGGTATCACCGGTACCAAGGGCAAGTCCACAACTGCAACCTTTGTGAAGGCGATCATGGACGATTACTGCAAGTCTCAGGGAATGAAGGAAATCGGCTTCCTGTCCGGTATCTACACCTACGACGGGGCGCGTAAGGTGAAGGCGAAGAAGATGACCACTCCGGAAACTCTGGAACTGCACCGCCATCTGGCATCCTGTGTGGACAACGGCTGTGAATACCTTGTGATGGAAACATCCTCCCAGGCGTTGAAATATGAACGTACAGCGGCTCTGCATTACAAGGTCTGCGGCTTTTTGAATGTGTCCGAGGACCATATCTCTGACCGTGAACATCCGACCATCGAGGACTATTTCCAGTCCAAGCTGATGATTTTCGCTCAGAGCGAACATGCCTGCATCAACATGGAGATGGAGGACAAGTACCTGTCCCGCGTTCTGGATGCGGCACGCGCTTCTTCCTGCAAAATCTCTACTTTCGGACGTGTACCTGGTGCTGACTTTTACGGTTATGATGTGGAGTCTACTCCAAGCAGCCTGAAATTCAAGGTGGACTGGGAAGGCGGTACCGAAGAGATTCTGGTAAGTATCGGCGGTTTCTATAACGCAAGCAATGCTCTGGCGGCCATCGCCATGACGAGAGCTCTGGGCGTGCCGTTTGAAAATATCAAATCAGGCCTGGCCAATGTAAAGGTTGCCGGACGTATGGAACTTTACACCATGCCGCATAAGCATGTAGACGTTATCGTGGACTACGCACATAACAAGCTCAGCTACCAGACTCTGTTCGAAAATGTGAAGAAACTCTATCCGGACCGCAAGATTCTGCTGGTATTCGGATGCCATGGAAACAAGGCATATAACCGCAGAAAGGACCTGGGTGAACTGGCCAACCAGTATGCCGATAAAGTGGTTCTCACTGAACAGGACCCCGGCACGGAGTCTGTTATCGATATCTGCAATCAGATTAAGGAACATCTGAATCCGGAAAAGATTGCGGCTACCATTGTTGACCGTGGTGAAGCCATTCAGTATGCATGTGAGCTGATTGAAGACAACTGGGTAATGATTATCGCCGGCAATGGTGCAGATGGATATCAGAAACGTGGCCTGAAATACATCGAAGTACCAACCGATGGGGAACGGGTGCAGGCGTATATTGAGGCGCACAAGTAATTTTCAGTGGTTGTGTATTTATGGGAATAACAATAACAAAAGGTCACTATAAAAAAAGCACCAGATACGGTGCTTTTTTTAATTCTATGCGGATTATGTGGTGGATAGCAGGTAGGATTACGGTTGGCTCATTCGCTGACAACAGAATATCAGAATGAAAATCGTCACTTGACTGCGGGTGGCGTTTTTTATGTCCAAAAATTAAATCCTGCTAAATATCCAGACTGCTTCGCATCTGTTTCATTGTCAGGCAGTAAACCAGGTAAATAACGGCTGCTACAGCCAGTACCACCAGCAGACAGACCGCCATGCCAGCCAGCTCGGAAAGGGTCAGGCTGCCATCGTTGGCATACATGATCATGCCATAGAAGAAATAGATGGCTGTACTGCCCAGAACGGCAGGAATGGTGAAAACCACGGAAGCCTGGCGGCGGACCTCTTTCAGAAGGAAAGCAGGGGATGCACCTAGCCGTTTCAGGTCATCAAAGACATACCGGTTATTGATGGCGATGGTAAGGCACCGGGTATGGCAGATAATCATGGCTACGGCCAGACAGATGAGAGCGATGAAGACAAACATCATGAGAAAGACGGCCATGGTCTTCAGAAACTCGTGGGAATCCAGGGTTCTGCTGAGAGGCATGTATGTCCAGTAAAGACGGAATGCATTGCTGTCGCGTCCTTCATAGGTGATCTTATCCATTTTATCCGTGTCGCCCCAGTATATTTCGCCCTGTTCTTCGGCCCTAATCTTTACCACCGGATCGTAGGCGTCGATGAGTTCGTACCGCTGACTGTCGTGACTTGCTGCAAATCCGTCTACGAAGGCATCGAAATAGTTCCTTGCGAACTCATAGTTATCTTCTCCTTTCACATTGAAGAAGGTAATCCTTTCTTTCCAGTCGTCAGAAAGACCCTGGCTGATCTTCTGATAGTCTGACCCATCGATGACCAGGTACCCCCGGTCCCCAAGCATGGAGTCTCCGTGATACCCTGCGAACTGAATGTCCATGGTCTTTCGTGTGGTCATGTTGGTCAGCAGGTCGGCATCTGCAGGAACCATATAGGAATCCTGATTGCCAGGCTGGTTCAGGGCCATATATTCACCAGGCTTCACATCCAGTTCATTTCCAGAAAGCGCGGTGTACTGGGTATCGGACAGGAAACGGTATCCACTGAGAATCGGAATGTATTCATAATGAAACTTCCTATTTTCCTCTTCAATCTGGGTGGTACCGGAAACGGCCAGGATGATTGTGTCTCCTTCCTTCCAGTCCTCAATGCCTTCCAGACCGAGGGATAGTGCCATGGCATTTACGGATTCCTGGTCCGTGGTCCGGCTGAGCTCTTCTGTCAGAGCCAACGGATAATGAATGCCATAATCGAAGGCACGGGCTTCTGTCGCCATGGACTGGCCGGTTCCCAGCATGGGAGTATAGAAAGCACCGAAAAGTCCGCCCGCGATGAGTACCGTCACCACCAGCAGGTTATTTACTGTCTGTCGGCCCTGGAATTTCATCATGCTGCGGGAAATCAGCCCTTTATATTTCTTTTTCGATGAAATACCGATGCCGTTTACCACCACATGAAGAAGAACCATATACAGACCGATGAAAACCGGTGCATAGGCCACATTGACCCAGGCTGTCGGATAGGCACTGAAGGTGTTCATATACAGTTCCGGCGTGCTGTAGCCAAAAATGGCACCGAAGAGCAGGAGTACAATTCCCACCGGACCGAACCATTTTTTCACGCCGCGAAGAGGCTCGTTGCGGTGTACTGTATTGACTACTTCCATCAGATCTG
>JAFYNS010000037.1 GCA_017556505.1 Bacillota bacterium
ACACTTTTGTTGCACATGTAACTTTCTGATTTAGTATTTCTTGGCATATTAACAGCCGTACCGTCAACGGCAAGAATACGATATCCTTTATAAGTTTTTGTATCAGGATGATAAGAATTGAATACATCTAATACCTTTTCAAAATCCATCCATGATAATTTTTTTCTGCTCTGCACAAAAGCAGAAGAAAAAGGGCATTAGAAAAGGGAAATCGGCTGATTTCCCTTAACTTAATATTTTTCGTCATAAACTAAATGACATTGCCAAAGCGGGCGGCCTTTTTCGCTATTTCCGTACTTTCGGCAGAAAGAGTACTGCCGCGATGCCGCCGGCGATGCAGGAAAGTTCTGCCATGGCCAGGGTGTGGATGGCTGAGGTGGCGGCAGCTGCTTCGCCAATGCCGGATGCAGTAAGGCCTGCAATCTGATTGGTGAAGAGGGGCACGAATACCACCACGCCAAAAGGTGCTGCCAGATCACGGAAGAGCCCGTAGGTCCCTGTCCCGGCACCGGCTTCCTGTGGGGACAGCCCTGCCAGAGTTACCTTCATAAATATGGTTCCGTTTCCGCCAAGTCCGAATCCCAAAATCCCCAAAGCCGCCATCAGCAGCAGGACCGGGGTTTGCGGCGAGAAGAAGAAGAGGAGTCCGCAGCCCACACCCGTCAAAAGGAGAGAGCCGGTGAGGACGGATTTTGCCTGGAAACGGTCAGCCAGCGGGCCGATGAGTACAGCGCCCAGGGACATTCCCAGGTACATGATGGAGATGGCGTAGCCGGAAACGGTGGTGTTTTCGGGCCGTGTGTAGTTGACGAAGACAATCAGGTTGGTCATGTTGGCCTGCATGAGGCCCTGGGTCAGAAAGAGTGCCAAAACGCTGAGGATGAAGGCGCGGCGCATCATAAACCCGCCCGGCAAAATCGGCTGTCTCGCGTTTTTCTCTGCGGCTGTAAGTCCTGCCAGGCTGACGGCTGCAGCGGCCAGTACTGCCAGGAAGGGCAGGGAAGTCCAGCCGAAGTTCTGTCCGAAAGACGGGATACACAGCAGCAAACTGAAGAACAGCACAATCAGCAGGGCACCGGTGCGGTCAAAGTTCTCCAGGTTATGTCTGTGGCTGGTCTCTTTTTCTGCCAGCAGAAGGCAGGCGGCGAAGGTCAGGACACAGATGCCTACGCAGATCCACAGCATGATTCTCCAGCCGTACTCCGCGATAATCAGGCCGCCCAAAGCAGGACCGAAGATGACGGCGGCGCTGGAAATCAGCATGTAGCGGGAAAATCCTGCGGAAATCTGATCCTCAGGGAAGTTGGTGACGATATAGGCCATGATGACCGGGGCGATGGCAGCGGCGCCGATCCCCACGATAAAACGGGCCGCCAGCATAAAGAACAGAGTAGAGGCCAGAGCGGACAGGGCATTTCCAAATGTAAATACGATGATACCCAGAAAGAGGGTGCGCTGGCGTCCGATGACGTCACCGATTTTGCCCAGAATGGGTGCACAGGCGGCGGTGGACATGGCCTGGGCCAGGGCAGTCCAGGTGGTGTTGTTGTAGCTGATGCCGATATCCTGCACAAAGGCCGGCCCCAGCACCGTGGAAAATCCCCCTACGATGCCCACTAGAAAAGCGGCCAGGGCGTAGGGGCGGAATCCTTTTTTATATGTGTTGTATATTGTTTTTTCCCTCATGTTTTCTGCTCCTTTTCCGGTAGTATGTCCAACTGTATATGGAATATTTACAGGAACATGGAAATCGGGTATAATACAGGTATCCGTCATAGTTATGGAAACAGGAGAAATGCTTATGAAGATTGCGGTAATTACAGGAGCATCCAGCGGCATGGGCCGTGAGTTTGTGGGTGCCATCGATAAAGAATTTGAACTGGATGAAATCTGGGTGATTGCCCGGCGTGAAGAACGGCTGGCGGAACTGAAGGGAACCTGCCGTGCGGCAGTGCGCCCGGTACCTTTGGATCTGATGGAACGGAGCAGTTATGATGTGTATAAGTCCATGCTGGAGGCAGAAAAACCGGAGATTCAGGTACTGGTAAACGCAGCAGGCTGCGGTCTCTTCGGTACCTTCATGGATATGGACATGGACCAGCAGCTGGATATCATTGAGCTGAATGATAAGGCTTTGATGGCCTTCTGTCACATGAGTGTGCCGTACATGCCTGCAGGAAGTCACATCATCAACCTGGCTTCCAACTCTTCCTGGCAGCCGGTGCCGTACATTAATGTTTATGGTGCGTCGAAGGCCTTTGTTATGAGTTTCAGCCGCTCCCTCGGTGTGGAACTGAAATCCCGCGGCATTCATGTCATGGCGGTAGCGCCTGGCTAGATTAAGACGGAGTTCTTTGACCATGCAGTGCATGACAATACCATTAAATATTATGACCGGTTCTATACAGCAGAGCAGGTTATCGTGCAGGCAATGAAGGACCTGCGTAAAAAGAAGGCTGTATCCATTCTGGGATTCCCGGTTCGGATGCAGGTTCGTGCCATCAAATTCCTGCCGGTAAGCCTGGTGATGAAAATCTGGTGTAAGCAGCAGGGAAAATAAGACAGTTTTAGAAAGACGGCCTTTGCGGCCGTCTTTTTTATGGGCTGAACGTGCCTGGATAGTCCCAAAAACGAACTTTTTAAAATTTGGGATGGGTCAGAAATGAGAAGTTAAGCGTGAGAGCCATTTTCCTAAAGAATTTAGACATGGTTTGACGATTTTCGACAAGAAATGCAAGGGAAATCAGTCGACATTATGATACTTAGAGGAATACGGTGCTAATCGCCCATCCCAAAATTTTAAAATCTGTGATTTGGGATGGATGGGCACTAACCGGAAACAAAAAAGGAAGCCGTTGCGACTTCCTTCGAAAGAACTTTTAATAGAACACCGACAGCAGCGGTACGATGACTACGGTCATGACGCCTGCTACAGCGATGGACAGGCTGCTCATGGCGCCGGCTACATCGCTGACGGTGATGACTGCGGAGGTACCCACTGCGTGGCTTGCGGTGCCGGTGGCCAGCCCCCAGGCAATGTCAGACTTAATCCGCAGCAGCTTACGCAGTGCGGAGGTGACTATGGATCCCAGGATACCGGTGCAGATGACTGCGATAACGGTGCAGCCCACGATTCCGCCCATTTCCCCGGCAATACCGGAGGCAATTGGCGTGGTTACGGATTTTGGGGCCAGGCTGATGTAGAGTTCCCACGGCAGTCCGAAGGCTTTGGCCATAATCAGGATGCCTCCCACGGAGGACAGGCTTCCCAGGAAGATGCTGATCAGAATGGCCGGAGCATTGGTCTTCAGCACACTCACCTGACGGTACAGCGGAATGGCAAAACATATGGTAGCCGGGGTCAGCAGCCAGTTGATTACATCGGAACCTGCGTTATAGTAGATGTCGTATGGGATTTCCAGCAGAACCAGAAGACCGATGATGGTGGCTGTGGTCAGCAGGATTGGGTTGAACAGAACGAACTTGATCCGGTCCGCCAGCTGCTTGTACATATAGTAGAGGCCGATGGTCAGGAATGCACCGAAGTAGGCATTTTCCGACAGGAAGGTGAGAAAATTATTCATGATTTTTTTCCTTTCTGTTGATGATGATATCGGCTGTTTTGCCGGTTACCGCGTAGCAGATGAAGAAGCTGGCAACCACGATGATGATAATCGGCATAGCGTAGTCCGCCAGAATCTGCCAGGTGTCCATGAGACCCACTGCCAGTGGTACGAAGAGCATTGGCATGATTCCCATAAAAAAGTCTGCGGTATCTTCTACCTGATTCAGTTTCACAAGGCCGCACATGAGGGCAATGAACATGAGCAGCATGCCCCATACGGTGGCAGGAATCGGCAGTGGGATGAGCCAGTTGAGGATGCCTCCCAGCACTGCCATAATTAAAATTATAAAAAATTGTTTTACATACTTCATGGTAATTTATCCTTTTTTATGATATAGTAATATGATAGGCAAATTATGTGTGCAGGCCCCTGATGTGGTGGGCTCAGCCCATTCAGTATATACCAATTTAAGGAGAGTTGCAAGTCATGAGAAAAGAAGCATCCCTGGATATGTGGAAGACTTTATATAATCTGACCGATGAACTGAAAGCACTGGAACCGTGGAAGGATCTGGGGGACCTGGACTTCATCGGCATTCAGGAAAACGGCCGGGAGGAACCGGTTTTTGTGAGAATCGCAGGACAGAACGGAGAGTCCAAAGGCCTGACTATCTATGATGGAACCCGCGGTCTGGGTTACCTGCAGCAGCTGATTATGGCACCGGAAACCTGCATGAATATCGAATATGCGGCTTATGATCAGGAGGCTCTGGCGCTGTATTTCGGGGAACGGATTCATGTGCCGGAAGAGCAGCTGCTGATTATTAAAGAACTGGGACTGAAGTTTGCAGGCAAGGGCAACTGGCCTTTCTTCCTGTCTTTCAAGCCGAGATTCGCACCCTGGACACCGGACAGCGAAGAAGTCCGTCTCATGGCGGAAACCCTGGTGCAGATTATCGAAGCGGTGAAGGCCATCCGTGAAGAGCGTGTAAAAGTGAAGTTCGACGAGGGCGAGTTCTGCTTCCGATATTTTGACGTGGATGAGCTCAACTGGATGACCGCACCGGCGCGTCTTCCGCTGGTAAATCTGCAGGCTGAAGAAATTGAAATTACCGACGAAATCATGCTTCACCGTTTGAAAAATAAAGAAGTAAACGACATGGACCTGCTTCTGGACTTCGTGTATATGGGCGGCATGATGGAAGATGAAACTTATGATCGTCCGCTGAATCCGCTCATGTTCCTGGTTATGGACGATGTGACTGGCTTAATGGTGCACATGGATATGGTCCATCCTGCACAGAATGAGGCAGAACTGGTGCTTCAGTTCCTGCTGGCTTACTGCGAGCAGTTTGGCCGTCCGAGAGGCATGCATGTACGTAACCCGTATGTAATGGCCGCTTTGAAGAATACCTGCGAAACCTTGGAAATTCCACTGGAACAGGTACAGCTGCCGAAGCTGGATGCTACAGCAGACCGTATTATGAGCAAATTTATGGAACAGATGTAGAAAAAAGAAAGAATATTAACGGTATAAGGAGAAAGACAAGTGAAGATTAAAGACATTTTAGCAAGAGAAAAAGTAACCTTATCTTATGAAGTATTCCCACCGAAGAAGGACATGCCGTTTGAGCCGGTTCTGAGTGCGGTTGACAAATTATGCCTGGACAAGCCGGATTTCATGAGTGTGACCTACGGCGCAGGCGGCGGTACAGGACATAACACCGTAAAGATTGCATCCCACGTGCAGAATGAACTGGGCGTTACTGCCCTGGCCCATCTGACCTGCGTGTCTTCCACCAGAGACCAGGTGTCCGCAGCTATTGAGGAAATCAAGGCAGCAGGCATCGAAAATATTCTGGCACTCCGCGGCGATATTCCGCAGGGTGTGGCAGCTGGCTCCTATCCGGTCGGCCAGTATTTCAATTATGCAAATGAGCTTATCGAAGAGATTAAAAAGCACGGCGATTTCTGCATCGGTGCGGCATGCTATCCGGAAGGCCACGTGGAAAGTGCCAATAAGGCGGAAGACATCGCCAACCTGAAGCGCAAAGTAGACGCCGGTGTGGACTTCCTGACCACTCAGATGTTCTTTGATAATAATATTTTATATAACTACCTGTACCGGATCCGCGAGCAGGGAATCACGGTTCCGGTGGTTGCCGGCATCATGCCGATTACCAATCCGCGTCAGGTAGAACGAGCGGTGGAACTGTCCGGTACCTACGTGCCGCAGCGTTTCAAAGCCATCGTGGACAAGTTCGGTGACAATCCTGCAGCCATGAAGCAGGCGGGCATTGCCTATGCAACTGACCAGATCATCGACCTGGTTGCCAATGGCGTAAAGGCAATTCACATCTACACCATGAACAAGCCGGATGTGGCACAGGCAATCCGTAACAACCTGTCTTACATCATCGGCGCAGACCAGAAGTAATGGACAGCCGGGTGCGCAGAGAAGCTCTGCGGTATGCGGGGATGGGCCGTGCGGCGGACTCTGAGGTGGATCCGCGGATTCTGGAGTTTCTGGAACGGGCTTTTGCCGAGCTGAACCGTGTCTGCCGTCCTCGCTTTACCCGCAAAATCTTTTCGCTCAGCGCGTCGGACGGCAGTCTGCATTTTGGTGGGGCACTGGATGTCACCAGCCGTTCTCTGACCGTCAACCTG
>JAFYNS010000038.1 GCA_017556505.1 Bacillota bacterium
AATCTCTGGTTTACATTAACTGTTTCATTCATGCTAGATACTGCAAATGCCGAGCCAGAAAAAACTGTTACTGTGACACATACTAAAATTACGCAAATCATTTTTTTCATAATAAAATCCTCCTCAACATAATTAATACATTGCGGTTTGTAATGGTGCCGTTATAGTTTCTAGAAGTGTACTGCCATTGTAGCATTTATATGTCACACTCATTTCATATTCACCTCTAGCAGTCAGCTGCTTTGAATCAGCTGCTGTAAATTTTCTAGTTATGGAGCTGTACGACATTGTCTGTGTTTTTGTATAAACACTACGTTCTGTATCAGCATTCACAATTTTCACAGTAGCTGTCACTTTGTCCGGCAAAATCTGCGGATTTGGACTGATTGTCAACTCATAGCAGGCCATTCCACTGTCTTGAATATCGAATGTATTATTGTAATATGCAACAGATACATACCGTGGTGATGCGGTTCCTGTTTCGACTGCCGCATAGCAAACATTCACTGACATGAAAACCATAGTTAACAGCATTACAATTGAAATCATCTTCTTCAATTTAAAAAACCTCCTTTCTTCTTTTATTACTAACACGGAAGAAAAGAGGTTTCGTAACATGATTTTACAAAAAATTTCTATTTTTCTCTTTTTTTCATATTTTCAGCAATCGTCTCAAGTAACGTCTTATCTACTTGACCTAAATATTCGATAACAATTACAGACTCATCAACTCCCAACACAGCATAGCTTAGCTTCTGTTCCTCATTATAGAAGTAATAACCATCATAGATTCCCACATCCAACTCTTCTTTTGTCATCCAGGTCATATCAAAAGAAGTAATAGAACTGGACAAATACACATTAATTCTAATTTCGTCTTTCATGTCTTGTGACATAAAAAGTAAAAACTCATTATGCCCGGTTTTCTCCGCCGCATACAGCTGATACCCTTCCGGCAGCCAATGTGGATACCAGTAGTCATCCCATTCTTCGATCAGTTCGTGGCCTGGGTCGAAGTTGAGAGTAATACCCCCTTGCTCATTATCGTAAAACAGGGAGAATACCTTCTCACGGTAAGCTTCGGAAGTGCCGAGGACAGCAGCATTCAGTCCAACGAAGCACACTAGAAATACTGCAGCCGTCCGCAGCCACCGCTGTCGTACCTGTTGCTTTTCTTTTCGTGCAGTTTCCTGATCCAGTTTCCGGATGAATGCCAGCATTTCTTCGTGGTATTCTTTCGGTACTTCTATATCACGAGCTTCCAGCTCTGCATTTTTCTCTTTGATTTCCTGACCGATTTCTGCCGCCAGGATTTCCAGATTTTTAGTCTTCATTTAACTTCCTCCTCAGAATTTCATGTGCTTCATCCCGAAGCTTATCCCGGACACGCTGCAAATTCACCCGTACCACACCATCGGATGTTCCAATTAGCTCACCAATTGCCCTGCTGGTCAGATTCCGGTCATATTTTAGATAGAGTAGATTTTGATCCGCTTCCGTTAACGCTAGAATCGCCTCTTGGAGACTTTCCATCTGAATATCGTTGATCTGAGATTCGGATATTGCCTCGATTTCCACCATGGCCATGTCACTGGAAATCCACTCCACATTTCCCCATCGGTCATTTCCACGTTTGATGTCCCGGAAGTAATCGGCCACCAGGTTCCGTGCCATTACACGCAAATAAGACTGTGCTTCTTTCTTCCCCTTATCCCGGAATTTATCGAAGTTTTCCCAGACCCTGATCCAGAGCTGCTGAGACCATTCCTTCACCATTTCCTCATCCTCTGTATAATCATGGAAAAACGTATACACAAGTTTCTCGTTTTCTTTATATAATTCTTCTAGATTTTCATATCCTTTTCTGCCAAATAACATTACACGACCTCCGATGGATATATTCTACCATATCCCACTACCATGTTCAAACTTCAATCCTTTTAAGAGAGAAAACAAAAAAGGCGGCAAAAAAGAATTATCTTCTATTACTAACACGTAGAAATCTTGGATATGTAACATATTTTCGAAAATTATCTATAAAAAAACAGAGGATTTATTCCTCTGTTTCATCATTCACTAAATAATTCAGTTCCTTCAGCTTCAATCTAACTAGAATAAGGCGCTCCGCCTCGCTCAGCTTCTTCGTCTTCCCTGTTCCTGCTTCTGCACAGGATTCGGTATCTTTATCCCGCAGCAACAGAATATCATTGGGTGTCACATCGAAAAATTTACATAGCTTTTCCAGTGTTTCCAGTTTCATGTTGGATGTGCCGCTTTCTATTTTAGATATGTTATCCCGTGCAATACCCGCATCATGACTTAACTGTTCCTGCGACAGTCCGTACAGATTTCTGTATCGCGCTATATTCTTTCCTGCATTTTCTTTAAATCCGCCCACATTTTTTTCTCTCCTGCAGATATTATATCCACAGAAAAGAAAAAGTACCACAGCTCATAGACTACACAATTTGTAGCGTTCATTCTACATTATAAATTCAAAGAGAATGTCTCAAGTAGAGTGTTTTAAACATTTTAGAGTGCATAACGAAGCACGGATGGTTTATAGTTTACGAACGGAGAACTGCATCCAGATTTTGTATTATACTGGTAAGCAAATAAAAAATTCGATGATACATATAGGAAGCGCATAATAAACGATGATTTATTGTAGAAGGTAAAACAATAGGCCCCGAAAGTTCCAGGGCCTTGTAAAGATATTCAGTTATTCACACTTAGGATATCCAAAATTTCCACTAATGGAAATATGTCATAAACTCATGCTCATAAATATAACCATAATAATTTGTATCATACGCCATTGATGCATTAAACCCTACAGTAATTTTTTCATCCTCTCCTGCATTTACTCCTACTCCCCCAGTTATTGTAGTTGTACCGAAGTTGTAAAAATTCCCATTTATAAAATATTCTATTTCCCAAACGCCTCGCAGCCATGCATTTAATTCTCCTTCAAACTGTTTTACAATCTCTGTCCCTGTAGTTGGATTATTATATCCCCTATCGAGTTGCACTTCATATATACTAAGGATATTAAATGTACTGGTTCCTTGTGCTATTTCACAGAAAAATACAAGACGAGGCCTATATTCACTCGTAACATCAAGATATTTGGATAGTTCACGGTATTCAACTGAGTCTGTGCCCCGTGCACCAGAGTTTTTCGGGTATTCTGGAAATTGTTTTCTTGCCTCTTCGATAGAAATATCCGCATTCTGTGCATATCGATATATCATTTCATCATAGGTAAGAGGTTCGCTGATTATAATATCAGGATCTTCTTCCAGATTTTTAATATCAACAGAACCTTTTATTCCGATTTCGTCTGTAAATTCGGCTGCGTATGTGGGCACAGAAAAACACATCATAATAAGAATAACGGTCAAAACACAACAACATTTTCTTTTCATACTATCTCTCCTTTCGATGGTAAAGTAACATCCCCCACACAGTAAATACTATTCCCACCAACTTGAATGATGGAATAACCTCATCATATCTAAACGAAGTAAACATCGGATTATACAATGTTTGAGTCTTAAATCTAAATACTTCAAAAAAAATGTCCGGCAAATATGGGGCTATAAGAATGAGGGAACTTCCAATTAAAATCAATTTTGCTGCTTTACTATTCATTACTAACTCTCCTTTAAAAGTTATGCACTTATATTTTTATAATCAGACACCCATAATATCGCCCCCTTATATGAGTAGACTCTCACAATTGATTTTAGCTGATTATACTTTTATCTTAATCCTTAGACAATACTGTATTCTGTTAATAAGAATGCTCTATCCGTCAAAAAAATGTAACAAAACGTATTCCAATGTGATATGTTCTTTACAGGTTTCATAGTTTTTTCGTTATCCTTGTATTTTCAGAAATCCAGCAAATGAATAATGTTTGAACATTTAGTCAACTGCATCTATATATATTTCTTCAGCTTTTGGTATTCTTATCCTCCTCCCTACGCACATCCTTGTTAATAGCTGATAATGTATATCCTCTAATCTTACTACTGTTATGTAAATAATACCTGTTGGCTACCAAGTTACCGCTATTTCCTTCAATGGTATAGACGATTCCGCTTCTACATCCTTCCACTATCCCCACATGATCCGCCACTCCGTCCTGCTCCCAATCGAAGAATATCAGTGTTCCCGGGGATGGCTTATACTTCAGTTCTGACGCATCTATCCACCTACCATGCTCCTGGAACCACCGTATCCCCTCATTAACTTCAGCAAACTTTGGCACCATCCCTTCCTCAATCAGTCCCGCTTCGCTGGCACACCAGGACACGAAGCATGCACACCAGTCTACTGGCTCTGTGAACCCGTACCATCGCCAGTATTTTTCTCCACCTTTAGTTCCTATCTGAGACTTTGCGATGGAAACCATCAGGGCCGGCTGACCTGCCTCTAGATTTCCTTCGCCATCATCGGCAAGAAAGAAGAACATGGAAAGTGTGAACACGAAAAGAACCATAGCCAGAAGCACAATACTGCTGCTGGCTATGGTTTGATTTCGTATTTGATTCTTAATTCGTTTAATCTGGTAATTTCGCTTTCGCCTACGTTGCTGCCTTCGAGTTCGTATTATAGTCTGTTGTACAGCGTGCTGCCTGGTAGCTGCTACTGTCTGTGCAGCCTTCTTTTCCTTCTGATTCTTCGCCGAAAACTGCATTACTTGCGGTCCTGCAGCCGCTGCGCTTCCCGATTCTTCAGAGGTTGGTGCAGTATGCTGTTTTTCCTTGATTTCCAGCCGTTTTACCGAAAAAGTGACCGCCAAAATGGACTTCTCAGCGACTTTTTTACTGGCGGTGGAAGTCTTATACTCCGCATAATTCTGCGGGTTCTGGCGGTTTTCATCTTCGGCGTCTTTTTGCTTAGACTTGCTTCTGATCCGAATATTTTTCAGCATAGGACGGATGTCTTTCACCTTCAGCGGCTTATCTTCATACTTACCCCTTACCTTAATGTCCATTTACGTGTTCCTTTCCCCTGGCTTGGTAGTCATCAGTCGGTAAAGTTCCGTATTCTTCGGGAAGTGATTCTCAAAAGGCACCATAGTATGTCCTACCTTCAGCAGCCCGTGGCCTTCCGGCACATTGGTGATGTACGAAAGCTGCCTTTCGGAAATATGCAGCAGCTTCGCCAGTTCCTGCCTGTCCGTCGGTGCCTGATTCATCATAATGATGAACTCCGAATTAGACAGCATAAGCCGTGCAGTCTGAGACCGCAGCACTTCCTCCAGATTTTGCGTGATGCCGGTACAGTAAGCACCGTACTTTCGTACACGTTTCCACAAGGTTGAAAGGAACTGTCCAGAATACTCATGCTGAAAGAGGATATAAAACTCATCGATAAAGATGAAGGTCTGCTTTCCCTCCTGCCGGTTCCGGGTAATCCGGTTCAAGATGCTATCCAAGACTACCAGGATGCCCACGCCCATAAGCTGCTTCCCCAGTTCATGAATATCGTAACTGATGAAACGGCTGGTTGTATTCACATTTGTCTGCTGTGCGAAGGTATTGAGCGAACCCCTAGTGAAAATCTCCAGTTCAAGTGCCAGGTCTTTTGCTTCCTGCTCTGGCTGCCTCAGAAGATCTTCTCTAAAGTCATCCAGTGTAGGTGGCTCACCCTCATACCCACGCATCCGGTATGGCTGGTAGATATGCTCTACGCAGCGGTCGATGATGGACTTTTGGCCCCTGCTGAACTGGTTTCCGGTTATAATCTGCTCACAGAGTGACTGCACGAACTGCGACTTCTCTGCAATCGGGTCTTTTTCGCCATAGTACCGGTTTATGTCCATGGCATTGATATGATTCTCACTGGTAGCAGATATCTCCACCACCTCACCGCCAAATGCCTTTACAAAGTCCGTATACTCTCTGTCCGGATCGATGACGATAACATCCGCATCGGTTGCCAGGACAAAGTTAATCAGCTCACTTTTTGCCATGAAAGACTTGCCGGATCCGGACACCCCAAGGATAAAGGAGTTACCGTTGAGAAGCTGCCGCCGGTCAGCCACAATCATATTCTGGCTGATTGCGTTTTGCCCGTAATAAATCCCATGGTCATGGGACACTTCCTGGACATGAAACGGCATGAATGCAGAAAGAGATTCCGTAGTGAACGTCCGGAGGGCATCGATTTTGCGGTGACCTGCAGGGAGAACCGTGTTCAGCCCGTCAAGCTGCTGAAAGTGAAGCACGCCCATCTGGCAGTGCCGTGCCTGGATGATGTTTTGCAAAGTACCTGTATCTGCATCCAGCTGCTTCTTATCGTCTGCAGTGTGGACCAGTGTCACTACTGCAAGCATCATCTGCTGATCCCGCATGGTCAGGTCGTCCAGAAACTCCTTGCTTTCCTTCAGCTGCTGCTCCATATCGTAGGGAACGATAGCACCAAAATTGTTATTAGCGTTCTGCTTCCGCTGCCAGTTGGTGATGTTGGTTGCAACCCCCAGGAGCCGGTTTTCCGCTTCCTTGATGGCCTCCTCCATGGGCACTGGCATCACGTCTATGGAAAGCATCATATTCTGGTTCAGCCCTGTCAGCTCCGCCACCAACGTGTCCTTCAGATAGGCACCTACGTCCTTGATAAAGATTACCCTACCAAACCGACTGCCGATTTTGAAATGGTCATGGTGCAGCTCCATCCCATCCGGACAGATATAGTCTTTGAAGCTATACCCTTTCTTTCTGCTTTCCTTCAGGTTGAACTCAAAGTGGTCCTCTTCTCCGGCACGATAAAAGTCATGAAGGATTTTCAGCCGTTCATGGCCGTCCAGCTCCAGGC
>JAFYNS010000039.1 GCA_017556505.1 Bacillota bacterium
TCTCTCAGACCTTCCTTAATGAACCAGTCATAGGAAGCAGTCTGCATTTCAATCAGGTTAGGCATTTCGCATACTTCATTGATCTTAGCGAACGTCATACGCTCTTTTCTACCTACTTGTATAGGTCTTGGCATCTTTATCACTCCTTATATTCTTAACAAAATTACTTTGTGTGGCAGTCTAATATTATATAATACTTTCGTCAATAAGTCAAGGCTATTTTTAATCTTTTTGGAAAATTTTCTCCTTTTGCTTTTTCCTTCAAAATATAATACCCCGGAGCAGTCAGACCGCCCCGGGGCTTTGGATTTTGTCAGTTGCCTGATGTTGTTCTATATATACTTCACCGCAGTACCGTACACCACAACTTCTGCAGCACCCTGCATCATGGAAGCAGAACCGTAGCGTACGTTAATTACAGCATCTGCACCCAGCGATTCAGCTTCATCCACCATACGCTTTGTCGCAATCTGCCGTGCCTCATTGAGCATTTCCGTGTATGCGGACAGCTCACCGCCCACCAGAGTCTTCATGCCGGACATGAAGTCTTTCCCGAAGTTCTTCGTCTGTACAGTAGTACCCTTCACAATTCCCAGTGCTTCAATTTCCTTTCCCGGTACATAGTTCAGTGTGATTAATAACATGATGTTTCCTCCTTTTTCTTTCGTCTAATACTTCTTCGCTTCCTCTTCTTCTCCGCGGCTGATTTCCGCGAACCGCTGCTTCAGTGCCAGACCTACACCGATAATTACAGCCAGACCTCCTGCTATATATACCAGCAGTATTCCGTCGAAAAACAGATTTTCTTCTCCCCGGATCAGCACAACCAGAAGTCCCACATACAGCAGTACAAGTACCGTCATGGCTGCCGCAGCCAGGCATGCTCCTTTCCTTTTCCGGCGCCGTTCGTCTTCTCTAGTATTTCCTTGCATCGTCCATTTCCCCCTTTCTGATTTCACCCACTCGTTGAAACATGGCATAAATCACACCGCCAATCACCGCCAGCGGTGCCCCAAGCATCACAACCGTAAATGCCAGCGGCGGTGCATCCTGCGGCTCTGTTTTCACAGTCCATACCATCATGGCCATAAACCCTGCCATCAGCAGAACCATCAGCAGGCAGATCAGCACCGGTGCCACATAGGACAGCCGCACGTCATACCGCTGCCGGTTCTGGAACGCAGCACCCTTCTGCTCCAGCTGCACCATTTCTTCCAGCAAAACATTCGCATCCAGATTTTGCAGGGTGCCGTCCTCTTCTTTCAGCCGGCGGCAAAGCTCCTGGGACTGTTCCAGATTCTGCCGTTCTCTTTCTAAAGTCACCAGATGGCGCCGCATACTGTCTGCCACCGTACTGCAGCCCGACTGCATCATACGGATTTCCTCTATTGGAAGACCCAGCTTGCGCAGCAGCTTAATCTGCTGCAGCGTTTTCACGTCCTTTTCGCTGTATTCCCGGTAGCCATTTTCTTTATTACGGCCCGGCCGCAGAAGTCCCTGTTCTTCATAAAACCGGATATTCTTTTTCGTGATGCCGACAAGCTGCTCTACTTCGTTAATTTTCATACGAAAGCGGTTCCTTTCTGTAAATCTTTCCTCTATACTACACCTTCCACCAGGGGGAAGGTCAACAATTTTTATGCAAAAAACAAAAAAAGAGGACAGATTTCTCTGTCCTCCTGAATTGCTGTTTTTTATAAAATCGGCTTTCGCTTGAATTACTTCCCAGTCGCTTCCATGCCAATCGCGTTCCGCTCTTGGGGAAGCTTTGTGGAAGTGCGATTTAGCGAAATCAGAGATTTCGAATCTTACTTCAGAACTACTGCAGCGCCAACTTCTTCCAGAGCCTTCTTGATAGCTTCTGCTTCAGCCTTTTCGATGCCTTCCTTCAGAGTGGATGGAGCACCGTCAACTACTTCCTTAGCTTCCTTCAGACCCAGGCCAGTCAGTTCTCTAACAGTCTTGATAACCTTGATCTTTTCGGAACCAGCGGATTCCAGAACAACTGTGAATTCAGTCTGTTCTTCAACTTCTGCAGCAGCGCCACCTGCAACAACTGCAACTGGAGCAGCAGCGGATACGCCGAATTCTTCTTCGCAAGCCTTAACTAATTCGTTTAATTCCAGAACTGTCATGTTCTTGATAGCTTCAATGATCTGTTCAATAGTCATTTTAAATTTCTCCTTTTCAAAATTTCAATATTATTTTGGATGTTTATGCTGCGCTTTGCGTCAGCACGTTTGATTTCGTTTGTTTGTTTTTATATTCAGGCTTAAAATTAAGCTTCAGCCTTAGCATCTGCGATTGCCTGGAAGGTTCTAACTGCCTTGCCAACTGGGGACTGAATGCTGCCCAGGAACTTAGCAACCAGAACGTCTCTGCCTGGAATGTCAGCAACTGCCTGGATACCGTTCTTGTCGAACAGAGTACCTTCAACAACACCTGCCTTGAATTCCATCTTCTTGAAGTCCTTGATAACTTCGTTTAATACTCTAGCTGGAGCAGTAGCATCTTCAGTACTGATTGCCAGTGCGGAAGGACCGTCCAGAACGTCAGCCAGACCTGCGTATACAGTGCCTTCGATTGCTCTCTTTACCAGAGTGTTCTTGTAAACAGTGTAATCTACGTTAGCTTCACGCAGCTTCTTTCTCATAGCATCAGCCTGTGCTACAGTGATACCCTGGTAGTCAACTACAACTGCTGCCTGAGCGTTTTCCAGCTTACCCTTAATTTCATCGATAATAATCTGTTTCTGCTTCTGTGCTTCTAAAGACATTTAATTAAATTCTCCTTTCTTGCAGTTCTTCCTTGCGGAAGCCTGCAGGATCACTATGGTACTCCATAAAAAAACCTTGCCTGCCGTGGCAGTGGCCGTAGACAGTCAAGGTCAATATTTTTATATTGTACCTCGGCGGGAAATTAAGCTTTCGCACCCGCTGTCTTCGGTTAAATTTCTTATTTAATTCGTCTTACCAGTGTCTTATGGTTAGAACTGGATCAGAGCTGGGTTAACCTTGATTCCAGGTCCCATTGTTGCTGCTACAGTTACGCTTATAAGTTACTGACCCTTAGCTGCTGCTGGCTTAGCATTAACAACTGCTTCCAGTAATGCGTTGAAGTTGTCCTGTAACTTTTCGGATCCGAAGGAAGCCTTTCCGATTGGAGTGTGGATGATATTGGTCTTGTCCAGTCTGTACTCAACCTTACCAGCCTTGATTTCCTGCAGAGCCTTAGTAACGTCCATAGTAACGGTACCGGACTTAGGGTTTGGCATCAGGCCCTTAGGACCCAGGATCTTACCCAGTCTACCTACAACACCCATCATATCTGGAGTTGCTACTACAACGTCGAAGTCGAACCAGTTTTCGGACTGGATCTTCTGTGCTAATTCTTCAGCACCTACGTAATCAGCGCCAGCTGCTTCAGCTTCTGCTGCCTTAGGTCCCTTAGCGAATACCAGAACCTTCTTGGTCTTACCAGTGCCGTGTGGCAGTACGATCGCACCTCTAACCTGCTGGTCAGCGTGTCTACCGTCTACACCGAGCTTGATGTGAACTTCAATAGTTTCATCGAACTTAGCTCTGGAAGTTTCCACAGCTAACTTCATTGCTTCTTCGATTTCGTACAGGTTTGCCTTTTCATACTTAGCGGCAGTTTCTCTGTACATTTTACCTCTCTTAGGCATAATTTTTTACCTCCTGGTGGTACTAGCGACATTTCGTCTCCCACTGATTAATCTTCTACTACGATACCCATGCTTCTAGCAGTACCCTTGATCATTTCGGTAGCTGCTTCAACGTTTGCTGCGTTCAGGTCAGGCATCTTGATCTTTGCGATTTCTTCAGCCTGAGCTCTTGTGATGGTTGCAACCTTCTTCTTGTTAGGTTCACCGGATGCAGACTTCAGACCTGCTGCCTTCTTTAACAGAACTGCTGCTGGTGGAGTCTTAGTTACGAATGTGAAGGATCTGTCGGAGTAAACAGTGATAACTACTGGAATAACCATACCTGGCTGATCCTGAGTTCTTGCGTTGAACTGCTTACAGAAATCCATGATGTTAACACCCTTCTGACCTAATGCAGGACCTACTGGAGGTGCTGGAGTAGCGTTGCCGGCGTTAATCTGCAGTTTGATATATGCTTCTACTTTCTTAGCCATTTTCTTGAGTTCCTCCTTTCTTCAAGAATCTTGTAAGAATTTTATTCAAAAGAGCGTGATTGCTCTCTTAAATCTTGTCCACCTGGCTGAATTCCAGTTCAACCGGGGTTTCTCTTCCGAACATGGAAACCTTAACTTTTACAATCTGTTTTTCTTTGTTGATTTCTTCAACTGCGCCCATGAATCCTTCGAAAGGACCGCTGATAACCTTGATTGTTTCGCCGATTTCCACATCCAGATCAATGTATACTTTCTCGATTCCCATTCTTCCGACTTCTTCGTCAGTCAGTGGAATCGGGTCGGAGCCATGACCTACGAATCCGGTTACACCCTGAGTGTTTCTTACCAGATACCAGGATTCGTTGGTTACAATCATCTTTATGATCACATAACCAGGAAACATCTTGCTGGTTCTGATCTTTCTCTGACCGTTCTTAATCTCAACTCTGTCTTCTGTCGGCACAACGATGTCCAGGATTAAATCCTGCATACCGCGGTTCTCAACCATCTTTTCGATATTCACTTTTACTTTGGCTTCGTGACCCGAATAGGTATGTACTACATACCACTTGGCCTGACCGTCACCTCTGATTCCTTCGCCCAGCAGCGGGGAAACGGTGTTTGTGGTCTTGTTGTTTTCTAATTCAGACATCTTCGTACCTTCTTTTCTGCATTACATTGTAACGCCCAGAATCGCTCTCAGCGCTGCCAGAACACCAGTATCAATCAGCCAGAATCCCAGTGCGAAAATTGCACAGGTTACGAGAACAACTGCTGTGTAGGAAGTGGTTTCCTTCTTTGTAGGCCAGATGACCTTCTTCATTTCAAGCTTAACGCCCTTGAAATACTCGCCCATACCGGCTTTCTTCTTGGTAGTATCTTTTGCTGCCATAATAACCTCTCCTTAACCTCTCGGATTACTTGGTTTCCTTGTGAGCAGTGTGCTTCTTGCAGAACTTGCAGTACTTCTGCATTTCGATACGATCCGGGTCGTTCTTCTTATTCTTCATAGTGTTGTAGTTTCTCTGCTTGCATTCAGTGCATGCCAGTGTAACTTTTACTCTCATCGTGATTGTCCTCCGTTTTAAATTCAAAATTCAGAGCCGAAATTTAAGCTCTGTTTTACTTCTAATCATAAAGTCGCCATATAATTATAAAACAGAGCTAAATCAATGTCAACACTTAATTTTTAATATTTTTGAGTCTTTTTTGATCTTTTTTGCTTTTTTTGAAGTTTTTGAACCTATTTTCCGTCATGACCGTTATTCATGGTGCTGAAAATCATATCCGCACCCTTTGCGATACGCTCCGCGTCCTGATTTACCACTGCCGCATTGAATCCCAGAGCATAGCAGAACTGGTAGTCATTTCTTCCTTTCAGGGCGTTTTTCTTAATATCCCAGGACGGCATGTCCGCAAGCTGCATCTTTACCAGGGATGTCATTTCATCACTGGTCATGCTGGTCTCCATATTACCGCGGACCGCTTCCAGAATTCCGGTGTAGTTTGTCAGAATCGCAGAACTGCTGGTTGCCTTCTTAATGATTGCTTCCATGATCAGCTGCTGGTTCTCATTTCGGCGCATGTCACCGTCCAGCCAGGACTTTCTCTCACGGCAGTACGCCAGTGCCATCCGTCCATCCAGCTTGTTATAGCCTTCCACAAAATTGATGCCGTTCAGATCCTGCATGCCGTGGGTTGTAAACGCATACGGTGAATCGATTTCAATTCCGCCCATGGCATCTACCAGGGTAACCACGGTGTTGTAGTTCACCTTGACATAATAATTGATGTCAATTCCCATCATATCTTCCACTGCACCTACTGTTTCCTGGATGCCGTAGAGTCCGGTATGGGTCAGCTTGTCCATGGAATCTCTGGACAGAAGCTTCACATAGTAGTCACGCGGAATAGATGTCATCAGCACTTCATGGCTGACAGGGTTTACAGTCACCAGCATATTTACGTCAGAATGGTAATTCTGACTGATATCACCGGTAAAGTCCAGTCCGCTCACATATACATTGAAGGATTCCTTCGTTACATCCACGGTCTTGATTTCCGCTGCTTCGCCCACCTTGATGGATACGGTATGAATCACCCGGGTGGTTTCTGCCAGTTCTTCACGCTCCCCTTTCAGTGACTCGTATGCTGCTGAACTTACGAAGACCGCACTGTATTCCTGCATTTCCGCAAAACCCGTAGTCTGGCTGATGGTCTCGTATCCGCCAGCCGCCAGCCCGTCAAAGAGCTGATTCAGGTCCGCCAGGTACTTGTATTCCACTGCAGTTTCTCTCTGCAGATTGTCTTTCGCTTTCATATATGCAGCATCACTGTTCATCCAGGTGCCCACACCGGCACCAGCCAGCTGAGACACATCAGTATAAACAGAGTCATTGTTCACAACTACTACATAGTCTTCCTTGATTTCCGTCAGCTTTCCGCCTACGGAGATATCGTCCAGGAAACCGATGGTATCGGTCAGATACCAGGTACCCACGCCGAATCCGGCGATAAGAACCATGGCAAAGACTGCAGAGATCTGCTTTCTCTTTTTAATTCCGTGTCTGCTGTACATCACCGGTACGATGAATACGGAAATCAGCAGCAGAACTGCAATCAGTGCATAAAGATATTTTGCCGGGAGAACATTGATCCAGATCAGAGCACCAATGAATGCCAGCACTATAATACTGTAGATAACTGCGAGAATGCGGTAGAACCGCAGTCCCCTTTCGGCCGCACGCTGACGGCGGGCCGCCTCTCTCGCTTCCCTTTTGTCGCTTCTCATACTTATAAATATTCCTCCATAAGAAAAGAGCCTTCTGCGAGGCTCTTTCAAAATTCAGTAACAGTCATTTCATACAATTGCTGTGATTTCACTCGCAACTTTTATTGTACTACAATTTGAACATCCTGACAAGTTTTTCTTATTCAACGAAGCTGAGAAGTACGGAAGCATCCTTTCTAGGAGGAACTGCCACTTCGATACCTTCTGCAGGGTAGCCTACAGCGATCAGCGCTGCAACCTGCTGTCCTTCCGGAATGTCCACGATTTCTGCAACCTTGTTTTCATCGAAGATACCCATGATAACAGTACCTACGCCCTTTTCGTGTGCAGCCAGGCAGAAGGTCTGTGCAGCGATACCTGCATCGTACATTTCCCATCTGTCGCCCTTAGGTGTAGTGAAGCTGCCGTCCTTTTCGTAACCGGAGCGGCCGTTTACTACAGTCTGGATTACGATAGCCGGTGCCTTGGACATGGTCTTGCAGTTATAAGGGAAGCCCAGGCAGGTTTCTTCCGTTGCCAGTGCCGCAATCTTTTCGCGGTCTTCTACCACGATATATCTGCTGATCTGTGTATTCTTCCAGGATGGAGCATAAGCTGCCACATTTACGATTTCTTCCATCACTTCGTGAGGAACTTTCTTATCCGCAAACTTTCTGATACTTCTTCTTTCTTTAATACCTGTAATTAAATCCATGGATTTTTCCTTTCTGTGCGTCCTACGCACTGCACCGCCGTACGTGCCCGAATTTCTTCCTTATATTGTAACACATTCTCTGCTCTTGGCAAGCAGAATGTGAAGTACTTTCCTGCAAAACAAAAGGGACGCTGAATGCGTCCCTATCATGTCTGTTTTTTTCTATCGGATGCTATTATTCGATAACTTCGGATACAACGCCGGAACCTACTGTTCTACCGCCTTCTCTGATCGCGAATCTCAGACCTTCTTCGATAGCGATTGGAGTGATCAGTTCGATAGTCATAGTGATGTTGTCGCCAGGCATGCACA
>JAFYNS010000040.1 GCA_017556505.1 Bacillota bacterium
AGAAAACCTGATGCTGGCACTGATGGCCAAGCAGCGAGGTATCGAAGACGTAATCTCCAAATTCAGCCGTGAAGGTTACCGGGAACTGATTGAAAAAATCGGTATCGACATGGCCTTAAATCCGCTGAACATTGTAGCCAGCACCATTCTCCGCTATATTCAGGGCGAAAAGAAAATCATTTCTTCCCTGCTGATTCAGGGTCAGGCGGAAATCATGGAAATCATCGCCACCAACGATATGAAGCTGGCGAATATCACTTTAAAAGAGCTGCAGCTTCCTGACGGTGTACTGATTGCAGGCATTCACCGCGGTCAGGAGGTTATTATTCCAAACGGGGATACAAGGATTCTGGAAGACGATAAGGTTATTATCTTCTGTCTTCTTTCTGATATTGCCGAACTTGAAAAACTCTTACGTAAGAAACGTCACTTTTTATAGAAAGGATTTCCCATGAGCCATCGTCTTCGGGACACAATACTGATTCAGGGATACATTCTCCTGGTTATGGCTGCTGCCATGACAGTTCCCTGCTGTATTGCATTCAGCAAAAACGAGGAGCATGCCGCATCCGCATTCATCCTCACCATAGTTGGATGTATCATCTGCGGTGTAAGTATCGTGAAATACTGGAAACCTTCCCCCGTCCGAGTAAAATCCAGAGATGGGTATCTTGTTGTATCTGTAAGCTGGCTGGTGGCATCTTTAGCCGGATCCGTTCCATTTTATGCATCTGGGGCCATTCCGCATTTTATTGATGCCTTCTTCGAATCCTGTTCCGGCTTTACTACCACAGGTTCTTCCATTCTGACAGACATTGAAGCTCTGCCCGATTCCATTCTGTTCTGGAGGTCCTTTACCCACTGGCTGGGGGGTATGGGAATACTGGTTCTTGTAATGGCGCTTCTGCCTTCACTGGGCATCAGCGGCCAGAATATTGCCAATTCGGAAACACCAGGCCCTACCAAAGACAAAGTCACTGCACGTTTCTCTGAAACAGCCCGAGATCTTTATCTGATTTATATCGGCATGACCATCCTTGAAACCGTCCTGCTGGTAATCAGCGGCCTTTCCTGGTTTGATGCTCTGATTCACACATTCGGATCTGTTGGAACAGGCGGCTTTTCCAACTATAATGACAGCGTGGGTCACTTTAATAATGTGGCGGCAGAATGGATTATTATCGTGTTCATGTTTCTTTCCGGTGTAAACTTCAATCTGTACTACCTCACCGGACGCAGTGGTCTTCGTGTTCTGGCAAAGGACGATGAATTCCGTTTCTATTCCTGGATTATTGCCCTTTTCAGCGGTATGATTTTCCTCTGCCGCAGTTTTACCGGCGGATTTGCAGGATTTCAGGCACTTGGAGATATCTTCCGTGATACCATTTTCCAGGTAGTTACAATCATTACAACGACCGGCTATATGACCGATGATTACGATGCATGGCCAACCTTCGCCAAGATGATGATTCTCACTCTGTTCTGTTTCGGAGGATGCTCTTCTTCCACCGGCGGAGGCGTGAAATGTATCAGAATTCTCGTAGCAGTCAAGCTGGTAAGCCGTGGGATTTCCCTGAAGCTTCATCCGCACCGGATTGCCAGTGTAACGGTTAACCGCCGTGAACTGAGCAATGATGTGGTTATCAATATTACAAACTTTATCTTTACGTATATTCTGGTTCTGGGCTGCGGCTTCCTGCTGATTTCTCTGAACGGCTTCGATTTCATTTCAAGTCTCTCAGCTTCAGCTACCTGTCTGGGCAATGTCGGTCCCGGATTTAACCTGTTTGGTCCAACCATGAACTTTTCCATCATGTCCGGATTTTCCAAGCTGATCTGCTCCTTCCTCATGCTGATTGGCAGACTGGAACTGTTTACCATGCTGGTGCTCTTTTCCCCTCATTTCTGGAATCCGAACAAATGTTATTAACCGCTGCTGATTAAAGGAGTACTTCATGCATCTGAATTATTCTGTCATGATTAAGGTCGCCGGTCTGCTGACCCTGATCGAAGGAGCTGCCATGGCACCCTGCATTCTGGCTGCAATCCTCTTCGAAGAATGGGACGCCGGTTCTGCCCTCTTTCCTGTATGCGTCATCTGCGTATGCGTTGGGTGGGTTATCCTGACACAGTTAAAATTTAAAAAAATAAATCTGCACCTTCATGAAGGATTTCTCATTGCCTGCCTGAGCTGGGTTTACTGTTCCGTTATCGGAATGTTTCCTTTCTATTTCTGCGGCAGGGGATTTCCACTGATAGGATGTTTCTTTGAGGCGGTTGCCGGCTTTACCACCACAGGATGCACAGTGCTGGATATTAACATGATGCCTCACTGTCTTCAGCTCTGGCGTGCCATCTGCCACTGGATGGGAGGAATGGGAATCCTCATTCTGGTTCTCTCTATCTTTCCGCTTCTGGGTCTCTCGGGGCATTCCATCATGTCAGCAGAATCTCCAGGTCCTGCCTTTGAGCGGCTTGGTATGAAGATTAATGAAGCGGCAAAATATCTTTATCTGATTTATACCGGATTTACGGTAATAGAGTTTCTGCTTCTGATGGCAGGACCGATGGATGCATTCAACGCCCTGACGGCAACCCTGAGCAGCATCAGTACTGCCGGGCTGATTATTACGGATGAAACAGCGTGGATGTTTGAAGACACCTGGTCCCGTTTTGTAATCATGGCATTTACGGTGCTCTCAACCATGAGTTACCTGACCTACTATATGATTATGCGGGGACGCTGGAGGGATGCCCTGAAAAATTCCGAATCCAGAGCATTTCTCGCGATTATCACAGCGTCCAGTTTGGCAATCGCACTGGTTCTGCGGATCAGCGGAGCCTACAGCAGCATCTGGCAGGCTCTGAAAGATGCCCTCTGTCAGGTAGTTTCCATGATTTCAACTTCCGGATATTATGTATGCGACTATATGCAGTGGCCTCCGTTCGCACAGTGTCTGCTGCTCTTTCTGCTGATCATTGGCGGATGCTCTGCATCCACCTCTGGCGCCCTGAAGGTAGTCCGGGTTCTGATTATGCTGAAACTGGCTAAGCGGGGAATTTTCCGTAAAATTCATCCCCATGCTGTAAAGCCAATCCTGCTGGAAGGACGTCCTGTTTCCTCACATATGGCGTCCTCTGTCACAATGCACATCCTGCTTTACTTTGGCGTCATCATCATTGGAACCATCCTGCTGTCTCTGAATAATCTGGACATGGAAACTACGATTACCGCCGTTGTCGGAATCATGTCCAATACCGGTCTGGCATTGGGTGAAGTTGGGACCTCCGGTTACTTCGGCATGTTCAATGGATTCTCTCAGCTGGTCCTGGCCGGGCTCATGATTGCAGGCCGACTGGAAATGTACGCAATTATCCTTCTCTTTACCCGCAGCTTCTGGCAGCCGGATAAAGCCAAGGGAATTTAACCGAATAATCAAGTAAACCTCCGTTCATACTAAAAGAAAACGGAGGTTTTTTATGGTTGTAAAAGATCTGATGAGCACCGGAATCCGAGCCGTACGGCCGGAAGACCCGGGAGAAACGGCTGCAGAGATTATGCGTGCGGAAGATGTGGGAATCGTGCCTGTCTGCGATGCGCAGAACCACCTGCTGGGGATTTTGACGGACCGGGATCTGATTGTCCGCCGTGGGCTTTCCCGCCCCGTTTCCGAAACCATGACCTGTGATGTTCGGACAGTTTCCTCCCGTATGGACATTCACGATGCCGCCCTTCTCTTCTCAAAATACGGAATCCGCCGCCTTCCCGTGGTGGACGGAGACAAACTGGTAGGCATGCTTTCCCTGAAAGACCTGGCCAGAAAGAAAATATTCACTGCTGAAATCGGACATATCGTCTACCATGTCAGCAATTACGAACAGAAGGTTCACTGACCTTCTGTTTTTTTATTGGGACAACATTTTATCAAGATAAAGTGTTGACAGCAAACCGTATTACTCATATAATACAGTTAAAAGAAGAGAAAGGCAGGTGACGGCATCATGATATCCTTCGAAAAGTTCATAATGGAAGACGGCATGCCGATTTACCTGCAGATTCTGCAGTATATAAAGCGGGGCATAATCGCCGGAACCATCGCAGACGGCGACGAACTGCCGTCACGCCGCATGCTTTCTGCTTTGCTGGGTGTAAACCCTAATACGGTGCAGAAAGCCTACCGTATGCTGGAGGACGAAGGACTGATTTCCTCCCACTCCGGCGCCAAAAGCTACATGGTGCTCAACGATGAAACCATCGCCAGAGTCCGGAGCCAGCTTCTGGAGGGCGATGCCGTCGGTATCGTATTATCAATGAAACAGATGGGACTGTCCAAGGCAGAAGCCATCGCACTGCTGGAAAAGTACTGGGATAAGGAGGTGAATCCATGACATTCTTAACGAAAAACGCACCGCCCGGCGCAGATATACAGAACCAGGTAAACTGGTATTTCGGCGGACTGATTTTTATCGGAGTATGGAGTCTGGGTTTCCTCTTCCGATTTTCCACCGCATATGAAAGGCTGTTCAACCGGAATGAAACCAGCCGGTACCTTCGTGGTGATGCCATGATGCCGGAATTCACTGATCTTCTGGGCGGCAGCCTGAGAGCAGTCTTTGTCATTGTACTGGCACTGCTTGTCTGCATCGTCATGAACTACGCATCCTTCCACCAGGGAAGCAAGAGCATCTACCTGATGAAGCGGCTGCCGGACCGCTGGGAACTGCACCGCCGCTGCATCCTCCTTCCAGCGCTCGGAATAGCAGGAAGCCTTCTTATCGGGTTCACATTACTGATGATATATTTCGCAATTTACATGCTGGTAACACCGGACCGGTGTCTGCCGCCGGATCAATGGCAGAAGTTATGGAGTGTGTTATTATGATCGAACTGAAGAATGTAAGCAAAACCTACCGCGGCAAACGCGCACTGAAAAACGTAAATCTCACCCTGCCCCGCGGGGAAATCGTAGGCCTCTTTGGTGAAAACGGTGCCGGCAAGACCACCCTGATGAAATGCATCCTGAACCTTCATCCGTACAATGGTGAAATCACTCTGGACGGAGAACCAATCAGCAGAAAAAACATCGTGAAGCTGTCCTTCGGCACCAGCGAGCATTCCTTCTTCCCAAATCTGACGCCCCGGAGCCACAAAGAGTTCTATAAAGAACACTTTGATACCTTCTCTGAAAAGCGGTTCGACGGCCTCATGGAATTCTTCAATCTTCCTGCTTACCGGGCAGTAAAGAACTTCTCCACCGGGCAGAAAAACCAGTTTGAAGTCATTCTGGCTCTGTCACAGGGAGCTGATTATATCCTTTTAGACGAACCTTTTGCAGGAAACGATGTGTTTAACCGTGAAGACTTTTATAAGGTTCTGCTGGGCATTCTGGAGCCTCACGAGACCGTACTCCTGTCCACTCACCTGATTGAAGAGGTTTCCGACTTCATCGGCCGTGCCGTCCTGATCCGTCAGGGTGAAATCGTGGGCGATGTGTACATGAGTGACCTGGAAGATCAGGGCATGGACCTGATGACCTATATCAAGAGTGCTTACCAGTATAAGGCGGACCGAATTATTCAGGCCCTCACCAATATGACCGACGAAGAATAACAGGAGGTGAGCTCCATGAAAAAATACCTTTCCGTATTCGCACTGATTGCACAGAATTCCATATACAGGATTTTCGGACTGCTCCTGCTTCTGGCAGCTGCCGACGGCGTTCTGGCATGGTACTGGCTTGCCGTGAAGCATTACGGCATCCAAAATATGTTTCACAGCGGAAACGCCAGATTCGGTCTGGTTCTTGCCATCGTCTTCGTACTGATGGCTGCAGTACAGATCCGCTGCGGCGACATTTACAGCGGTACATCGGGCTATACTGTGCGAAGACTGGCCATTTCCGAAAAGGCTGTGCTCCTGCTGCAGATACTTTATAACATGCTGTGCTGGATTATTCTCTGGGGTGTGCAGGTTCTGATTATCTTTGTGATCTGCAAACTCTATTACCGCTTTGGTGAGTATGCAGGTGACCCGCTGTCAGAGCAACAGATGTTTCTGCTCTTTTATATCAGTCCCCTGCTCCACAGCCTCCTTCCAATGGAGGAAACACTTGCCTGGATTGCAAACCTGGTTATGATTGCGGAACTCTCCATTTCCTCTGCATACTGGACTGTGCGCCGACGGGAGAAAAGCTCTGCAGCCGATCTGCTCATCGGATACTGGACCGTAGTTCTTATATTCCGCCGGGAACTGGGCAGTTACATCTTGAATGTGATTATCATCGGAGGATTTCTTATTATCATCGCAATTGACTGCTGGAGAATGTTTTTCCGCAAAAAGGAGGTATAGATTATGCGTAAAACTTTAGTATTTACCCTGCTTCTTGCCCTTCTTTCTGCCGGCTGTATCGGTTATGTTGCTGCAGACATCTACCCCCTCCGTAATCAGGTTGCAGTTCAGGAAATGACAGAAGGAGCCTACAGCGGCTACGGTAACGTCGGTGATGTTTCTGCTACAGCAGGCCTCACCGCCACCCTGAAAGCAGACTATTATAAGGCCATGAACTGGAAAACCGAGATTCAGTTCGGCTCAGTACTTCCAAACGCAGAAACAGGCTATCACCTGCAGTTCCCGGTAAAGAAAACCACCAACTACCTGCGGGAACGAAATGACATCGACATCCGCATCACTGTGGAAGATGTGGTTGACAATTCCGTCTTCGCATATCTGGCAGAAGGACTGGAACCAGGTCAGACACGAACAGAAAAAGTATATCTGAAAGATTTTGCCGAGTACTATAACACAGATGTGGATATTCTCTTCCCTGATGTAACCTATACCTGGCGTCCGTCAGACACTACTGTGGATAATAAAACCGAAGAAGCACTGAAACAGCTCTTTGATACAAACTTTCTGTTCCCTCTTGGTGATAACGTCAGCGTTGATGCCCACGGTGATTGTCATGTCCAGTACGGTCCCGGCTATGGTTACGGTATTAACACCAGCAGCGATACCTTTGGCCTGAACATAGAGGAAACCTTCCTGAATGACCGTGTTTACTTCACATTTAACCGTAAAGGTGAATCCTACCGCGATCTGGATGTAAGCCATCTCCCTCTGGGATACGGCATCTACTGTCTCACCGTTCCGGAAGACGGCAGCCAGCCTGAGCTGATTAATGTCTGCTCACTGGATCTTGGTGTGAAGATTTTGAAACTGACTGCAGACGGCAGCGGAAACATTCTGGCGTACATGGTAGAAAACGGATTCTTCACTATCACCGTCATCGACAGCAGTACCAATTCCGTCACCCAGTGTCTGCAGCTGACAGAATTCCCATCAAACTCTCCTTCCTGGGCCACCTACGAGGAGGGCGGTGTCATCGCTGTCACCCTGGCTCACAAGATTGAGACCCGTCAGATTATCCTGCTGACTGCAGATGAAAACGGGCGCTATGAACTTCACTGGAATCTGATTATTCCTTCGGAGGACAGCCGGGCTCTCACCTACAGCGACGAAACCAATAAGGAGTACAGTTATGATCACGCACCGGTTATGGCCTGGAACGGACAGTATCTGGCCTTTGGACTCAGTGAAGATCACTGGGTAAATTTCGACCTGGCACTCTATGATAAAAACGGTCTGGCCTACAGCGGCCGTTACAACACAAGTCTGAATATCTGGACGGTTCAGCCCGACGGTGACCTGCCGCTGACCCTGGAATGGGAATAAAATGAGGTGACCCTGATGAAACAACATCTGTCTGTATTCATACTGATGCTCCAAAGCATCCGAAACAAACTGCTCCCTATCTTAGGCGCGGTGATTGCAGCCGACTGCATCATGTTTACACTGACTGCCCGGAAATACCTGTGGATGGAAGATATCATCTGGAAGGGCCGTATCAGCCTGATTTTCTGTGCAGCGCTGTTTGTACTGACCTATGTGCTCTCCACCTCCATGGCAGGAAACTCCAGACAGTCCTATACACTGCAGCGGCTGGCTCTGCCGGGCCGTACGGTATTCTGTATCCAGACACTGGTGAATCTGACTGCCCTGCTCCTTCTGTGGGCTGTGCAGCTCATGACTATCCTTCTGCTCTGCAAAATCTATCTGACCCGCCAGCTTGCTTCGGCAGACCACAGCCTGGATTTCTGTGAGCAGTCAGTTTTCCTGGTATTTTACCGCAGCAGGTTCCTTCGCAACCTGTTTCCTATGGAATCTATAATCCGCTGGATGGGCAATCTGTCACTCTTTGTTTTACTGGCTGTATTTTCTGCCAAAGCAGCATGCAGACAGCAGAGCAGCAGAAAAATTCAAATAGAACCCCTTCTTATCGCAGCAATCATCGGTATGGGTTCCCTTAATGAAATAGAGATCGGTTATTCTGATTTGTCTTTACCAGTCTTTTCCGTCGCCTGGATACTCATTATATGGCGGACACTTTCGAAAGATGGTCCCTATATGGATCAGGAGAGCACTATCAATACCGGATACAAGAAACAGGAAGACCCTGCTGCCACTCCTGAAGAACTGGAGGTGATGAAATGAAAAAGAATATTCTGATCATCAGCCTGATTGCAGTCTTTATCCTGGGAAGCTTCACCTTTGCCTTTGCATCGCTGCTGCCCCAGCGGGATAATATTCAATTCAGTGAAACTGTTCTCTTCGGCGACCCGAAAGCAGCAGCAGGACTGATTCTGAACTACAGAAACCACTATGACTACCACCTTTTCTGGGATACCACCTGGATTATCGGTACACCGGCAGATACTGCAGTAGCCGACTATCGTTTTACCGCCAAAGAAGACCGTGAAGAACTGAATGTGGAACCAGCAATTACTCTGGAATCCCACGATTTTAATCAATACGAAGTGGATGGGAAACCAAGCGGCCTGAAGAAAGCCTTCGATGAACTGGCAGAGACAGCAAAACCCAACGCAGAAAATATCCGTCAGATTCATATCGCGGATTACTACCAATACTATCCAATCAGCGGTACATTGAATCTGCCCGGCCTTGAGAAAATCAAATGGAACGATACTTACTCCGCTGTGCTGAGACAGACAAACTTAGATGAAGAATATAAGTATATTATCGATACCATGAAAGTGTTCCAGGACTACTTCAAAATCCCTGTACGCTCCAATGATACAATGGAAATTCAGGTCCGTGTAAATTCCCAGGGAGACGTTACTTCCACCCGCACCGGCTATGGAACGGATACGCTGTATAGCATTGAAACAGAAAGCGTGGTAACCGAAGACACCTGTTATTTCACCTTCGGCACCCGTTCCTGGGATGGCCAGTATGTAGACACCAGCCAGATTCCGGGAGGCTACGGCATCTATGCCCTGCCATATTCAAAAGACGGCGCCCTTCTGGATCAGATGTCCACAGTCTACCCGCTGGATCCAAAGACACAGATTGAATCCATGAAACTGAGCAGTGACCAGTCCCGCCTCTTTCTCTTTACAGAAGAAACAGACGGATACTATTTCACCGAGATTAAGCTGGAAACCATGGAAACCATCCAGAAGCTGAATCTCAATGTGAATGGTTTTTACGGTCACATGCTCCATGTTACGGATGACTATTTCGCCTTCTGCGGTACAGACAGCAGCGATGCCAGCGGCTACCGCATTTTCTCCCGTGGCGAATCCGGACAGTTCAAGTTTGACTTTCTGCTTCCTTCCCCAAAAGGCGAGGAACGAGATTACTTTAACTTCTACTCCGAAGCAGCCTTTGCATACGATGGCGAGCGTGCTGCTCTCACGGGAACGGCAGTCTCCACATCTCACTGGGGCAGTGCCTTCACCGTAGCCGTCTACGATAAAACCGGCATGCTCTACTGCGGAGAATACAATACCGGTCAAAACTGCCGCGAAAGTTCACAGGGCCGCTACGACTGCGTTCCTGTGGCCAATCAGCTGGCAGAAATCAGCTGGTCGTAAACTATTGTTATAACGAAAGGGGTATTTTCGTGAATAAACATCTATCTGTATTTAAGCTTCTGGCACGAAGCACCATTCTGAAAATTTTGGGAATACTGGCCGTCATGGTGGCTGCCGAGGTCCTGCTCTTTACCCGCCAGGCCGAAAAAATGGCCGGTTATGCGGTAGGATTTTTTCTGGAAGATATCTTTGGAGAAAGCTTCTTCTTCGTCTGCCTTTTCGTGGCCTACTTTACTGTTGGATCCGTTCTCTGCCGCACCGGCAGCCGTCCTGGGAGCATGCAGACATACACACTTCAACGTCTGGGTATCTCCGAGTATGCCATCATGGCCTGGCAAAGCCTCTGGAATCTGATCTGTTTCCTTCTCCTCTGGGCTGTGCAGCTCTGGACGGTGTATCTCCTCCTTCAGAATTTCTTGGCAAAACATCCAGATGCAGGCTTTACCCAGCATCATATTTTCCTGGCCTTCTGGCGCCATGATACACTCCACGCCCTTCTTCCAATGGAAGATATTCTTTCATGGATTAAGACTGTTATAACCGTACTGACACTCAGCGTAACCACCGCATACGGTGCTTATGTTACCCGAAAAACCGGTAAAGGAAGTGTGATTTGTAATGTCATGCTGATCGAAGCTTACGCATTGTTTAACATCCGTAGTGTCTCCGGTCTAATCTATACTGCAATTATTGTAATATTTCTGCTTGTACTCATGTTCTCCATGCTTCGTAATAAATACGAACAGGAACCGGATGAATCAGGAAAGGAGGAAGAACCATGGGCAGAATCCTGACTTTCGTATGCATCTTCCTTCTGCTGGCAGTTCCTGCAGGAAGCATATTTTTCCTGTCTTCCGGCATCAGCCAGTACAGTGATGATGTAACCATTACAGAAACAACCATCTTCGGTGACCTGGCTGCTGCTGATGGCATCACCGTGGATCTGTGGAGTACATTCTGGGAAGATTCTTACTGGAATACTAAAGTTACCACCGGTGATACACTGAAAACTGAGACCGCCTTCTACCCTTCCAGTCCATTTGAAGAGGATCCGGAATACTATTATAAAAAGATGCCCGAATTCGGAATCACCATCCGGGATTCCATCGGCTATGATTACGGCGACGAAGTGCTGCCGGGAACCCAGAACGGAATCAATGATGCTTTCGATAAGCTGGCAGAAGAGATTTTGCCAGGTGACAGCAGGGAAAAGGAAATCAGCCTGGCTGATTACATGGACTGTTATGCTCTGCAGCTGCTCATTACTGTCCCAAGTGATAATCATCTGGGATATGAAGAAATTTCGTCCACAAGCCGTGTTATTGAGGATAAAGTGGCCGCTGCGGACTGGCTGTCAGAACTGATACCGGACAGCGGCCAGTATATCGCCCAGCAGTTCCAGGAGTTCTTTCGGATTCCGGTTCTGGCTACAGAAAAAATAAAAATCGGACTGGATAAGAGCCCTTCCGATGAAATCACAGGAGTAAGCTACGGGAGTGCCCAATCTGAAATCGCAAACATCTGGAGCAGATGTAATGTGGTCACTGAGGATGCCATCTATTTCACCTTACCGGGACATGGATCAGAGGGCACCCTTTTCGACTTCAGCCAGGTTCCGGGTGGTTACGGGATTTACATGCCGCCGTACAATAAGGCTGACGGTGTAAAAGCAGACCAGCTTTCCATGGTGTATCCGCTGAATCCTGAAATTGAAATCCTGGCCATGGAACTGAGTCCGAATCAGAATACCATTCTGCTTCACACCCTGGAAAACAGTTCTTACATCATCACAGTAATCGAAACGGACACCATGACATCAAAACAGCGGATAGAGGCAATGGATGGGCTGAAATCATCTTCCTCATGGGATTCCTGGAGAGGCGACAACTTCCTGGCAGCACAGTATGGGGAGAATTTAATGGTATTCTCAGTGAACGGCGATGGCATTTACAGCCTGGACTTCACTGCACAGCTTCCTGAACCATCTGATGGATGGCGGTGGCCGGAAACTGAGGATCTGATGATTTATGACGGCAGGCGGCTGGCTGCAGCCGGTCCTCTGAAGGGTTATAATAATTTAGATGATACCTTCTGTATTACGGTCTATACCAGCCAGGGTCTTGCCTACCATGGAACATATAAAACCAGCTTCAATCCGGTATCCGTTGACAGCTATCAATGGTACTGCAATCTTCTCTATGAAGATCCCCTGACCATCAGCTGGAACTCAAATTAAAAATATCATGCCAGAGAAAAGGCCGGTAGATATGAATCTACCGGCCTCCTCTTTAACAGTAAGAAGAATTTCTTGTTTCCCGTTTCATTTTTTATACAACAGTTTGTTTTACGCTGCTGCAACCTCATCTTCTTCTCTGAAGATTGCAAAGTTTATGCATGCGTAAATGATGCAGAGGATTGGACATAACAGACAGAAGAATGCAAATGGAGCATAATCAAGTACATCTACTCCCAGTACACTTGGTACATATACACCAGATGTTGTCCATGGGAGCAGGAAGCAGAAGATAGTACCGCCGTCTTCCAGTGTTCTGGACAGTACGCGCTTCTTGATCTTCAGTCTTGTGTACGCAGGCTGCATGAACTGGCCTGGCAGTACGATTGCTACATACTGGGATGCACATACCATTGTTGTGATTAAGCATGCGCCCAGAGTTGTGATAACCAGGGAACGGCTTGTGTTAACTGCTGCAGCAAGTTTGCCCAGTACAGCTTCCATAACGCCGATTTTCTGCAGAATCTGGCCCATACCCAGTACCAGGAAGGTCAGACATACTGCACCCATCATGTTCATCATACCACCACGAGTCAGCAGCTTGTTTACATCTGCCAGTTCTGTGTTGATAGTGAATCCGCTGCCCAGAGAGTCCATGATTACCTTGAATCCGAAGTGTGGCTGGAAAATAAATGCAGCCGCAATACCTAATATGGCAGAGATTACCAGAGCCATGATTGGTGGTACCTTCTTGATAGTCATGAAGATTGTGAACAGTGGAATCAGCAGCAGGATTGGTGTAATGGTGAAGTTTTCAGCCATGGTTTCACGGATGCCATCGATTACGGATGTATCCAGTTCATTGCCGGAATGGCGCAGTCCCAGTACGAAGTACAGGATTGCAGAAATTACCATTGCAGGAACGGTGGTGTACAGCATGGAATATACATGGTCAAATACATCAGTACCTGCAGAAGCTGCTGCCATGTTAGTTGAGTCGGAGAACGGAGATAACTTATCACCGAACAGAGATCCGGATACGATCATACCAGCTGTCAGTGCAGGATTGATATCAAGACCCATACCGATACCCAGTAAAGCGATACCGATTGTGGAAATTGATGTGTAAGAGCTGCCTGTGAAGAATGAAATCAGACAGCACATCAGGAAGCCGGCTACCAGGAAAGTAGAAGGTGTCAGGATACCCAGACCATAATAAATGATTGTAGGAACGATACCGGATACAATCCAGGAACCAATAACCGCACCAACTACCATCAGAATCATCGCAGGCATTACTGCACCGCGGCATCCTTCCAGGAAGTAGTCTTCAACGTCTTTTAGGGAATGACCATGCAGCAGAGCAACAATACCCATTGCAATGGCACCAACCAGGAAGATAGCCTGTGTGTTAAACTTCAGGAATGTGAAGCCGCCACAGAAGATCATACACAGTACAGCCAGGCTAACAATCGCTGCCAGCAGACCTACTTGTTTCGGTGTCTTTGTAGTTTTTTCTGACATAAGAATAACCTCCTTTTTCATTGCTTTTCTCGTATAACATTTGAACGAAACGGTATTTCTGAGAGAAATAACTTACAGTCCCCATGAAAACACCCCTGAAATGCAAATACACAAAATTTCTCTGCCGGCTGCAGCACCCTGTCCGAGTGCTGCAGCCGAAGAGATATTGTTTTAGGCAGACATGATTAATGTCTGGTTATGGCTTTTATTTATTTGCTGCTCTCAGAGCTTCGGTAGCTTCAGCATCCACAGTCAATGTTTCAGCATCAATAACTACGCCGTAAACATTCTTTGCACGTTCTACGGAAACAAGACCCAGAGTTACGTCTTCCAGAACCATTTCAACATCACGTTCGAATGGATCGCCATAGCCGCCGCCGCTGGCAGTCAAACATGTAATCGTATCGCCATATTCCAAAGGAATCACTTCACCCATGGTATACTCCAGCACACGTTCTGTTGGCAGGCCTTCATTAATAATCCACTGGCTGCATCTGCCTGGTTCACCGCCAAACAGACCCTGCGGAGGAATAAAACCTTTCTGGGAAACGTGTGAGAAAAGTCCGTCATACCCCAGCAACTGCCATTTTCTGCGCTGTGCAAATCCACTTCTAAATTTACCTGCACCTTCGGAATCAGGCAGCAGAGAACGTTCAATAAACATCATTGGGGCTTCGATTTCCTGCGCTTCCAGTGGTGGAATTGGACAGTTGGTTACATGACAAGCCATTACAGACAACCCGTCCTTGGTAGCACGTGCACCCAGACCACCAGGAACAATTTCACCCCAGTACTGACGGTGAGTTGCTTCACCACCCCGCGGATGAGTTTCCAGGTTGGTACCATTGCAGAAATCATAGTTATTACCACAGGAGTCACCCATAACCTTAGTTGGGACTGCCTGAGACATGGCACCCATAATCAGGTCAACCAGAATATGGTCGGTAACCATTCTCTGGAAGCAGCCGTTTGGAGCCTGGCAGTTAACCAGTGTACCTTCCGGTGCGATTACCTTGATAGGACGCTGACATCCGCCATTGGATGGAATATTATGGTCAGTTACACAACGCATTGCGTAGTATGTAGCAGAAGTAGTAGCAGATAATGGGGAGTTGATAGGTCCCTTAATCTGAGGATCGGTACCGGTATAGTCGAATTCAATGTTATCGCCTTTTACACGAACTGTCAGTTTAATGGTATAAGGACCGCCAGCGAACCCATCATCCAGAAGCTTTTCTTCATGAACATATTCACCATCAGCGATTGCTGCAATTTCAGCTCTTGTCAGTCTTTCGGAATAATCCATCAGAGCATCTGTAACTTCACGTACAGTTTCAATACCATACTTGTCCACAATCTGGCAGAAGTTCTTTACACCGATGTTACAAGCGGAAATCTGTGCCATCAGGTCTCCCTTCATATCACGAGGTGTACGTGTATTATTCAGGATAACTCTCCATAGAGCTTCGTTACGGACACCCTTGTCATAGAGCTTAACAGGTTCCATCAGGAAACCTTCCTGCCAGATTTCTACGGTCCAGGAGTCACCGGTCCAGATACCACCTACGTCTTTATGATGCAGCATAGTTACAGAGAAACCAACCAGTTCCTTATCCTGATAGAAAATCGGCGCGATCATAATCAGGTCTTTTGTATGGTGAGAGCCCAGAGATTCACCGCCTGCATAAGGGTGGTTTGTAAGAATGATATCTCCAGGATTCAGTTCTTCTCTGGAGAAGAACTTTGTCAGAACTGTGTTCAGGCAAGGGCCCAGACAGTTCAGATGGATAGGTACGTTTGCACCTTCAGACAGCATCTGACCTTTATCATCAAAGATTGCGGAAGAGCAGTCCATCATTTCTTTAACGATGGTGGAGTAGGAGCTGCGCACCATTGTAACAGTCATCTGCTCAGCAACGCTTCGAAGCGCATTATTAACGACTTCCAATAAAATTGAATTAGTAGCCATTTTTTCTCCTCCTTACTTTTTATTTACATTTGTATACATGATAATGTTCTGCATTGCATCCACTTCAGCATGGTGACCAGGATATACAACTACAGTAGCGCCCATTTCACCGATAACTGCAGGACCCTGAATTACTTCGCCAACTTCCAGAGTGTCACGTTCATAAATAGGAACAGTATGTTCAACACCCTTGAATACAGCAGTACCCATCATCTGAGTTTCCTTCTTTTCCCGTTTTGCTGCAGAAGCACTGGATACTACGTCCGGCTTTACGAAGGAACCGATTGCACTTACACGGTAGTTTACGAATTCAATAGGGTCTTCCTTCATGCAGTGGCCATAAGCCTGTTTGTGCAGTTCATGGAATCCATCAACCAGATCTTCAATAACCTGTTCAGTAACTTCACCAGCAGGCATTGGAACACTGATTTCAAATGCCTGACCGAAGTAACGCATATCACAGGTACGAACCAGCATACGGTCTTCTTCAGCAACTTCCTGTTCTTCCAGACTTGCAATACCCTGTTCATCCAGCTTCTTATAAATTTTATCCAGCAGCTGTGCATTTACCTGTTCTCTTGTCAGAAGCTTGGTATGTACGCAGTCAGCCTTGATATCAGACAGAACCAAGCCCATCGCACTGAATGTACCTGGGGAATAAGGAACGATTACCTTTTCCATTTCCAGTTCTTCAGCGATTGCACCTGCATGCATACCACCGCCGCCACCGTAGCAAACAAGAGCGAATTCACGTGGGTCATAACCCTTCTGAACGGAGATCAGCTTGATTGCACGGAGCATGTTGGAGTTAACAACGTCCAGAATACCTTCAGCAGCCTGCATAACGGTGATGCCCATAGGCTTAGCGATATGTTCATCAATAACTGCCATGGTCTTTTCCAGAGCATTGTCCAGATTTTCTTCAAAGATTTCAGGTCTGATATGGCCTGTAACCAGATTTGCGTCAGTTACAGTAGGTCTGTCACCGCCACGTCCATAACATACAGGACCAGGGTCAGCGCCGGCAGATACCGGACCAACCTTCAGTGCGCCGCCGCGGTCTACGTAAGCGATGGAACCGCCCCCTGCACCGATAAAGGACAAGTCTACAGAAGGAACAGAAATTGGATATCCTTCAATATGGCTTTCTGTTGTAAACTTGATAACATTGTCCTGAATCAGAGCTACGTCAGTAGATGTACCGCCGATATCGAATGTAATCAGGTTCTTTTCACCCATCATCTTTGCCAGATAATTTGCTGCGATGATACCTGCAATCGGACCGGAGTCAGCAACAGCTACAGGCTTGCTCTTTGCTACATCGAATGTCATTACGCCCGCATTGGACTGCATCATATAAAGATCTGCACCAATCTGTGCGTCTTCCATATGCTTTTCAAAGTCCATAATATGAGAAGCCATGTTAGGCATCATATATGCGTTGATTACAGTTGTGGAAGTTCTTTCGTATTCACGGAACTGTGGATTGATATCAGCAGATGCAGATACGAAACCTTCAGGCCATGCCTGCTGCAGTGCTTCCTTAACCTTCATTTCGTGTTCAGGGTTTGCATAGGAATGCATGAGGCAGATACCTACGGATTTAATGTTTTTCGCACGAAGTTCCTCAACAATTGCAGGAATTTCATCCAGATTCAGAGGTTCTGTTTCTTTTCCCTGGAAGTTTATTCTTCCGGAAATTTCAAATCTCAGGTTACGCTTAACCAGAGGTTCTGCCACATCCATCTGAATGTCATAAATATTTTCTCTGCGGTAAGCACGTCCGATTTCCAGAACATCTTTGAATCCTCTTGTGGTAATCAGTGCAGAAGCTTCACTTTCCTTCTGCGCAATCATATTAACCACGATAGTAGTACCGTAAACGAGTTCATCAATTTCATCGTTACGCAGTCCGCTTACCTGCACGATCTTTTCGATGCCGTTCATGATACCGTCCATTAACGCTTTCGGCGTTGTTGGTGTCTTGGCGTAATACATACGTCCAGTTTCTACATTGGTCAGTACCACGTCAGTATTGGTTCCACCGGTGTCAATGCCTAATCTGTACATAAAATATTTCCTCCTATCGACTTAAATATTGATTTTTACGATATTAAATACTGAATAATTGTATATATATTGTTTTTTTAGCACTTTATCCCTTGTATTTGCCATTATACTTGGATATCCTCCTCTTGTAAAATATCATTTACCGTGATATAATATCGAAAATTCAGATAATTAAATCGAGGTGATCTTTATGAATAAATTAGAAATAGATGCTTTTCTGTCTGTATGCCGTCATAAGAATATTTCCAAAGCTGCAGAGGAACTGTTTATCAACCAATCTTCACTGAGTACGCGGATAAAAATGCTGGAGGACCGTTTGGGCTGCCCTCTTCTGCTCCGCAGCAAGGGGAAACGAGAAATCACCCTTACAGCGGAGGGTCAGTCACTTTATGATCTGGCACTTCAGTACCAGGATATTGTAGATAAAATGATTTCTGTAGGGAAAGGCAACGTTGCTGATGAACTCCGTATTTCCGCTATCAACAGTGTGGGAAATTATCTTATGCCTCCTGTCTTCCATCGATTCATTGAAACACATCCACACATTCAGCTTACAATCCAGGATATGGAAGCTGAAATGGCATGTTCCAGTATTATCCGCGGAAAAACCGACATGGCCTTTTCTACAGGAAAGGTGGAAACCGATCAGATTGTAGCAACACCGTTTATGCGCGAGCCATTTGTTGTTATCTGTTCTGCCGATTCTGACTATCCAGAAAAGGTTACGCTACAGGATCTTCCCGTATGGGACGAAGTCTATATCAAATGGTCTGCAGAATACAGATTCTGGCACCAGTCCATTTTTGGTGATGCACAGCATCAGTTCGAACTGGAACTGATGGGCCAGATTGCCCTCTTTGTATCCATGCCTGGAAAATGGGCCATCGTTCCCAAAAGTATAGCAAACCACTTCTGTACTTATAATAAACTGCGGCAGTGCACTCCTGACTTCAGTATTCCAAACCGTTCTATCTATATTCTGCGTCATCGTGATAAAGCCGAAAGCGTCTGCATACACTATTTTATCGATACGCTGAGAGAAGTCCTTTATGATCAGTACGGTGACTGTTTCATTGTTTAATTTATCTCTCCATGCAAATCTGTCGTTGACTTTTTGATATCAAAATGATATCATTTTTACAACATATAACTCATTAGGGGAGGAAATAAATATGGACGAAAAGATTTTGACTGGTAAGAAAAAAGGCATGCTTATACTGCTTCTGGTTCTCGCACTGTACATTGCAGCAGTTCTGGCAATCGTGCTGACCGTATCCTTTGGCGGATATTATCTGCCGCCGATACTGACAATCGGAATACTGGCAATCTGTATCATCTGGATTATCCTTGGCTGGATTCTGCTCTGCGGTCTGAAGGTGCTGAAACCACAGGAAGCACTGGTGCTCACCCTCTTTGGTAAGTACATCGGTACCCTGAAAGGCGAAGGTTTCTACTTCGTAAATCCTTTCTGCACCGCAGTAAACCCTGCTGCCAGGACCAAACTTTCTCAGAGCGGAGATGTGGCACGTAAGGGAGACTTGGCAGAAGCCGCGGCAGCAGTATCCAATGGCGGCGAAGCAGTCGGCAAGAAGGTTTCTCTGAAGATTATGACCTTAAACAATGCCCGTCAGAAAATCAATGACTGTCTGGGTAATCCGGTAGAAATCGGTATCGCAGTGATGTGGAGAGTAACCGATACCGCCAAGGC
>JAFYNS010000004.1 GCA_017556505.1 Bacillota bacterium
GAAGTACAGAACGCAACCTTCTATGTAATCCGCGGTGATGTGAATGAAGCCGTATGCGGAGAGGTGATGTCTCTCAATGATCCGTCGATTGACGGCTGGGGTCTGACAGAAGGAACCGCAACCGAAGCATATATGCCTCTGTTGATGATGCAGGATGAAGGTGGAAACACGGATGGCGCAGGCGGTGCAGATGGAACAGACACTCAAGAAGATGAAGTGACTGATCTGAAAGATTATCTGGGGAAGCCCGGAGGGGAGTTTGACTTTGTTCTGAAATCTGACGGTAACGAAGTTGCAAAGGACGAAAATAAAAACTATATCGTACAGCCAAATGTCGATTATGATTTAGAGCTTATAATTAAGAGTCTGAATGGTATTCATCCGGGGACATACCAGTATCAGATGCCGGCTGGCCTCCTTCTGAAAACGGGCGCGAATGGAACCTGTACGCTGCAAGGTACGGATGTAAATGTAGGCACCTGGACAATTACAGAGAATGGTCTTCTTACTCTGGAGTTTTTTGACAATATTAAAACGTATACAGAAGTCGAAATCAGTGCAACCATGGGAATTCGTTTCCTTTTACAGGATGAACCGATTGATTTTGATGGAAAGATAACCGTTACCGTGGAACCGCCACCGGAAAGAGAAGATCCGACCGAACTTCTTAAATGGGGAGAACAGGGCGACCCTGGGAAAGTGGGAAAGCCGGATAACACAAAACTATATTGGCAGCTTGTTATTAAGGGCCATGAGGACTCTCAGCTGCCGGGGAGCGTGATTACCGACCGGCTGATGAATGGCGAACAAGGTGTTCATCAGTATACTGAATCAGATTTTGAAAAAGGTATTCGTATAGGTGTATCACAGCCGAATCCGGAAACCGGAGAAGAACTTGCATGGCATCAGTGGACTGTGTATCCGGGTGATCCTGGTTTGACCTGGAACGAGAACGGCTGGTCATATGAACTGCCGGCAAAATGTGCTCATTGTGGGTCCGTTTCCCTTGGGAATGATGGTTGGACTTACTTCGTGGATTTTAGCAGCACTCCGAAGCCGGAACTTATCGGAGGTGCTCTGTACTATTATAATCAGGCAACAGTAGATGGGCAGAACGCAACTGGTGAGGCCACTTTCAATCATGGTGATGTGCATGCCGAGCTTATAAAAAACAGTGCATTCCATGGGGATGCTGATGGCGGCTCTTTCCTTTGGGAGCTGCAGGCTGTGATTCCAGGAATGAAAGATGGAGAGAAAGCAGAATACTTCTGGTATATCCTGGACTATATGGAGGTAATGACAGGTAATAGTGTCGTCGATGAAGTATTTAATACTGCAAATCAGGCTACGGTTACAGCAACTGTAAATGGTGCTGCTGTGAAAGTCCCACGTGTAACGGATGCTGCACCAGAGGACCAGTTTGCCTGGGATAACTCGTGGTCTCCAATGAATCCAGACGAGACTGTAGAATATGGGCAGCAGCTGGATCTTTTGTGCCGATGCCGATGCACAGCAGAAAACTGTAAAATCTGGAACCAGGAGAGTGGTTCCTGCTATAGCCAGCACTGGGCGAAAAATGGCTTCTGCCACTGCTGGACTGAGACACAGGATATTATCTTCACTTTCTCCTATGAAACCAATGACAAGACTCTGATTGAGCAGTATGGAGGAGTTGGGAACAACCTTCGGAACAGAGCACATTTGCATAAGAAGGATTTTTCATCGGATGGTCATGAGATTTACACCAAGGTTGTCGATGCGGAAGCCAGAGAACCAATTCCTGGAATCTTCAAAAAAGAACTGATAGAGGAATTTAATGGATATACAGCGCATTATCAGATTACGGTCAATGAAGCAAAACTGGTGCTGACGGATGGTACACCTTTGATCATCAACGACGAAATGACGGAGACATTAGCATATATCAGCGGGTCTCTGGTAATCACGACAGAAGATGCAGATGGAAATACGAAAAAGCTACAACAGGGCACAGATTATACCGTGACATATGACGGAACGGGAACCGTGAAGGATTCCAGCGGCAACCCAGTACATGTACTTAAGATTGAAATTCTGGGGCCGCAGCCGGTTATGTATATTCTCGACTATGATACCACATTGATTGTACCGCCTGGCGGGGCTAAGGATGTCAAGTACAGCAACTCCGCATCCATTACATTGTGGGGAGAAACCTTATCGGATTCCACTGATGACATTGTTGATAAAAATTTTAATGTTGCTGCCAACAGCTATCAGGTAGATGTCTTAAAGATTGACAGTCAGACATCTGAACCCCTTGCCGGTGCAGTCTTCGGACTCTTTAATGCACAAGGCGGTCAGATGACGACCGGTGAGTCAGATGGAAATGGACGAATTCTATTTATAACTGATATTACTGCCGGGGTTATCCTCCGGGGACATAAACTGTATTATCTGCAGGAACTGAAAGCACCGGAAGGATATCAGAAGGATGACAGCGAGCACTGGTTCTGCTTCTGCAACAGTAACGAAGAATCCTGTGCTGAATGTGATGAGGTCATTGGGGAAAAAGATGCGTACCGCATTCCGTTTGACCAAATTGGGGAGATTGCTGTTGCAAATGAACTAAAGAGCTACAATCTTCCTGCAACGGGCGGGACCGGAATTTATCCTTTGGTATTCGTTAGTGTAATATTGATTGTTACATCACTTATATATGGACTTTATCGAAGGTGCAAGTGTGAAAGGAAGGGAATTGGATAAGCTTTCCTTTCTTCGGCGAAGACGCACCGGAGAGAAGTCGATGAACCGTTATAACTGTTAAATATTTTAAAGAAAGGAATTGAACTATGAGAAAACTTACTTCTGTTCTTTTAATCATGATTATGGTTCTGTGCATGGGCACAACCGTATTTGCGGATGAACCTCCTACTACCAATCTCACCATCAACAACTCTGATGGAAGAACATATAACGGCTATCAGCTGCTCACTCTGACTACCAGTCTGAAGTGTGACCACGAAGGTGATACACACTCCACTGATTGCTACAACTATGCTTATACTGTCAATCCGAAATATGAGGACATTCTGCAGGCTCAAGCAGGTGAAAATAATGATATTATTGAGTATCTGAATGGTCTGGGCAGTGATACTGCGGACGGCTATGGTACTCTGCGTCCTGTGGCAGACAGTATTTATCGTGCAATCTTGGCTGGTGATATCGAACCTGATGCAAAGGAACTGCAGGGAAGCGGTAACATCAATCAGGGCTACTGGCTGTTTGCTGATATCACTGATCTGGATGAAGAAAATAATGCAAACTCTCTGGTTATGGTAAATACCAAGGGACAGGATACTCTGACCATTACACCGAAGACTGCACTTCCGCAGCTTGAAAAGAAGGTAAAGGACATCGATGACAGCACAGATGATGCTATTGCGGATAATGCATGGGCTGATTCTGCAGACCACGATAAGGGCGATACTGTACCATTTAAGCTGACTGCAACCGTACCGGCTAACGCAAGTAACTATGGAACTTATACGATGATTTTCCATGATACCATGGAGAATGGCCTGACACTGGATCCTGCCTCTGTCAAGGTATATAAGTACGAAACAAAGACTGCTGCGGACGCAGATATCCCTCTGACTTCTGTTACTCCATTATTCGATGCCAGTGAAGGTAATTATACAACGGCTGATGTTACTTACGCTCCTGCTGCAGGCAATCACGCATTTGAACTGACTCTGACCAATGTATTAACCGGAACAGACGCTGCAGAGGGAGACAATGCTTTCGTTGTTTACTACGAAGCAACACTGAACGAAAATGCTGTAATGGGTAGTGCCGGCAACAGCAATACTGCATACCTGGAGTTCTCCAATAACCCTTATACAGACGGCACCGGTAAGACGCCGGAAGACAAGGTAAAGGTATTTACTTATCAGCTGAAGATCAATAAGGTTGATGATAAGAGCCAGCCTCTGCCAGGTGCAGGTTTCACACTGTATAAGAAGAATGCAGCTGGTACATATGTTGCTGTCGGCTCCGAAGTAACAGGTGAGGATGTTACTTCCTTTATCTGGGATCGCCTGGATGACGGCGATTACAAGCTGGTAGAAACTACGGTTCCGGCAGGTTACAACAAGATGGACGATGTTGAATTTACCATTTCTGCTACGCACGATGCGGATGCAGCGGATCCTGCACTGATATCATTATCTGGCGGACTGGCTAGCGGCACGATTGACACCGGAAAGGGCCTTTTTGAAGCGCCTGTTACCAACTATACCGGTACCGTTCTGCCATCCACCGGTGCACAGGGAACCATGATGCTGATCGGCGGCGGTTCCGTACTCATCGTTCTTGCGGCAGTATTTATGATTACACGCAAGAAGATGTCCATTTACGAAGACTAAATTTGATTCAGCAGTGGAGAGACGCTTATGAAACGTGACAAAATAGGAATACTTCTGGTTCTGATGCTGTTCATAGGCGTCTGCGGACTGCTATATCCATCGGTGAGCCAATACTGGAACAGTAAAACCCAGACCCGGGTGGTAGAAAATTATCAGGATATTCTGTCATCCCTGGAGCAGGCAGATTATGACGAGTTTTTTCAGGAAGCAGAAGCTTATAATGCTGCATTGGCAGAACTTCCTTCCCCGCTTTTTGATTACAGGCAGCTGCAGGGGTATGAGGATGCACTGAATGTAAACGGAAACGGTATTATGGGCTATGTCATCATAAAGAAGCTTGGGGTGGAGCTGCCTATCTATCATGGCATATCTGCCGAGGTTCTCAATGTGGCCTGCGGCCATCTGGAAGGGTCGTCTCTGCCGGTTGGCGGAGAATGTACACACTGCGTGCTTTCTGCACACAGAGGGCTGCCACACGCCAAACTGTTTACAGAACTGGATAAGATGGAACCGGGTGATACGTTCCAGATTACCGTACTGGACCGCACCTTTACTTACCAGGTGGACCAGATTAAAGTAGTTCGCCCGGATGAAATTAACGATGTTGAAATTGCGGAAGGGAAAGACTACTGCACTTTGCTGACCTGTACCCCTTACGGCATCAATTCTCACAGACTGCTGGTACGCGGAACCCGTATTGAGAATGCAGCACCGGCACTGTATGTTACATCCGATGCGTATCGGATTGACTCCCTGGTAGCAACGCCGGTGGTGGCTGCACCGATTTTGCTGATTCTGCTGATTGTTCTGATGATAAGATACCGCGACAAGGGAAGCAAACCACTGATTTCAAAGGAGGAAGAAGAATGGCTGAAAGAAGAATGGCAATAATACGATGCCTGCTTTGTCTGTGCCTCTGCTTCTGCATGCTGACTGGTCAGGGACTGGCGGCGTCCAAAGTCTGGGCGGCGGAATCTGTTTCCCCGCAAAATCCGTGTACCATCACTCTCATTTATGCGCATGATGGGGCGGCGGTATCGGGAGCGTCGGTGAAGCTGTATCGGATTGCAGATATGACGGCGGGGTATCGCTATGTGCTTACATCTGTATTCAGTGCTTCTGGCCTGCAGCTGAATGGAATTGCCTCTGCAGGAGAGTGGGACGTAATCAGCTCTACGCTGGAATCCTATATTCTGTCAAAGGGAATCTCTGCAGATTATACAGCTTTCGCAGATCAGAACGGTGTTGTATCTTTCCAGAATCTGACGCAGGGGCTGTATCTGGCACAGGGTGGCCGAACTGCACAGGGAGGACTGATTTACACCTTTGAATCGGCTTTGATTTCTGTGCCGGGGCGGGGAGATGACGGCGGCCTGCAGTATCAGGTTACAGCGGTACCGAAATCGCAGGTATCCCTTCCACCGGGACCAGATGATCCGCCGCCAGAAGAAGAGGTGGAATATAAGATTTTGAAGCTATGGAAGGGTGATGCGGAGAAAAACGAGCGACCGGCAAGTATTGAAGTGGAGCTTTTCTGCGATGGAGAACTCTGCGAAACCGTGGTAGTGTCGGAAAAAAACCAGTGGTCCTTCACCTTGAAAGCGAAAGAGGGCAGCATCTGGACTGCTGCAGAGCGGAATATCCCGGAAGGTTACACCGTAACCGTAGGAGAACGTGAGAATACAATCATTCTCACAAACACGCTGATTCCGAAGGATCCGATCGAAGATCCATCTGATGAAAATCCGGAAAACCCGGATGATATAACGGACGTACCATCCGGAGATACTCCCGGAGATTCTGCAGATTCCACAGATGAGGGAACATTCGACCCGAAAACGGGGGATACATCAAATGTCCTTCTCTATATTATCATGATGTATGTATCCGGAAGTATTCTGATTCTTTTAGGAATTGCCGGAAAGAGAAAAAAATATGAAGACTAAAAAGAAGACTGCAGCAGTCAGATTTTTCTTTCTGACCGGCATCGCACTGCTGGCTGCAGCGGCTGTCCTTCTGATTACCTGGCAATGGGGAATCAGGACTTGGGATGAAAAGACAGATACCTATGTTCATACGATTCGTACAATTATACCGGAGCCTCAGGGCGCTGCAATAGAGTATCGGAGCGACAATACCATGCCGGTTCTGTCCCTGGATGGTGTGGATTTTGCCGGAATATTGGAAATACCACGTTATGATTCTGCACTTCCTGTCTGCAATACCTGGGGCCAGCCTTTCAGATACCCATGCCGCTTCAGTGGCAGCATTTATGACGGCACCCTGAAGATTGGGGCTGCCTCCCAGGCGGGACAGTACGATTTCTTCCGCGAAATTTCTGTGGGAGATTCACTTTACTTCACGGATATGGAAGGCAATCGATATGCCTATGAAGTAAAGGATCTGCGATATGAAAAACATGCAGATGAAGCCGCACTGATGGGGGAAGAAGCTGCACTGACACTTTTTATAAAAAATGTATACGCTTTTGAATACATCATTGTTTTCTGCGATACGTTACGTTAGATATTTGCATGAAAAAAGAAGCACGAAATTTTCGCGCTTCTTTTTGATTCTTCAGATTACAGATCCACTCCCAGGAAATGCTTTGCAGCGATACCAACGAAGAAGGAAATCACTGCTACGCTGATGCTGATGACAGCCATTTCGGTGAAGCGGGACTTGAATGGTTCATCCTGCGCTACAGAAGTGTAGTAGGTGAACACTGCGATAATCAGAACTACGATTGCCAACATTAAACACAGAGCCAGCATGTACTGGGAATTGCTCAGCAGCAGGTACGGTGCAATCAGCAGCACTACGGTAATCAGATAAGCGATACCGGTGTAAGTACAGGACTTGAATGCATCACTGCGGCCTTCACTTCTGGCAGCCAGGAATTCACTGGAAGCCATGGAGAAGGTAGCGGAAATACCGATAATCAGTCCGGACAGGGCAATGAGACGGGTGTTCTGCATGGCGAAGGTGAAGCCTGCAAGGGAACCGGTCAGTTCCACCAGGGCGTCATTGAGGCCGAGAACCATGCTTCCTACATAGTGGAGACGTTCTTCATCCATCATATCCAGCAGAGCTTTTTCATGCTCCTCTTCCTGACGGCGGATTTCCACACTTTCTTCCACTTCTTCAGCAAGCAGCTTGTATTCATCCTGCGCACATTCTTCACCCTTTTCCATCAGTTTTACAGCAAAGGTGAATCCAAAGATTCTGGCAATCAGCTTGTACTTCATGACTTTGCTCATCTGAGGCTTCATTTCGATACCGGTATAGGTTTTCCAGATTTCGTAGTGAGCCCGCTCTTCCATGGAGAGGCGGAGCAGGGTTACCTTGTTTTCATCGCCTTTGGCGAATTTTGAGATTTCTTCATAAATTACACTTTCAGTCAGCTCGTTCTGCTGCATCTTTTTCACGATGGCTAAAGCCTTCGGAGACAGTTTCTTTTCCATATTTTAAATCCTCCTGTAGGAAAATATTTCTACCTGAATATTATATAATTTTTTCGCGGAAGAAACAACATGATTCGACATTTTTCCCGGAATATGATAAAGTAATGCTATGAGCACACATTATTATTATACACA
>JAFYNS010000041.1 GCA_017556505.1 Bacillota bacterium
CTATTTGGGATCCGTATTCCTTCCTCTGGCTATGGAAATGCTTATTCTGAACATGACGAAGCTGAAGTACAGAAAATGGATCCCCGGGATTCTGATCTGCCTTTCCCTGGCGGTTTTTCTGCTCGCTGCAAGTCCGGGATATCTGGATATTTACTACCGGGAGGTAATGCTGGATACAGTGAACGGTTCTACCATGCTGAATAAGGTCTACGGACCATGGCATATCCTTTATCCGGCTTTTCTTGTATCCTATTTTTCCGCCATGGTCATTACGATTGTCATCGCAGGACTGAAGGGCAAACTGGAGTCTCCGGTTCACGCCGTCATCACCGCATCTGCGGTTTTCGTAAACATCGGGGTCTGGTCCCTCAATCAGCTGATTTCCTTTGATTTCGAGTTTCTGTCCATCTCTTATATTATCAGCGAACTCTTTCTGCTCGGCTGTTATATGCTGGCATACGAAACCATGATGCTGCGGGAGCAGGTCTCCCGTCAAAATCCGGCTTCACAGGTTTCAGAAGAATCTGCCTGTACAAATCCGGCTGGCAGCACTGACGATCCGCTGAAAAGACAGAAAATATCACCGCAGCAGGAATACTATCTGGCTGGTCTGAAGGATCTGACCCATACGGAACGAACTATTTTTGACTTATATGTCTCACATCACACCACACGTGAAATTATGAGTATTTTGAACATCAAGGAAAACACCCTGAAATTCCACAACAAAAACCTGTACAGCAAGCTGGGTGTGTCTTCCCGCAAGCAGCTGCTTGCACTCTACGAAGAATTGAAATATAATAATCATAAATAATCTCAATTAAATTCCATTTACAGGAGGAATCTCAATGAACAATGTAAAAGCAAGATTAGAAGCGATCAGACCGGAAATCGCAGCAATGGTAAAGGAAATGCATGATCACCCTGAACTGGGTCATCAGGAATTCCATTCCATGGAACTGCAGGCTGCACTGCTGGAAAAGTACGGTTTCACCGTTGAAAAAGGTGTGGCAGATGTAAAGACCGCATATATCGCAAAATATAAAGGTGCCAAGGCTGGTCCGAAAATCGGTTATCTGGCGGAATACGACGCATTGCCTGGCCTGGGACATGCCTGCGGCCATAACATGATTGCCGGCGTTGCCTGCGGTGCTGCAATCGCACTGAAGGATGCCATCGACGAATACGGCGGCGAAGTCTGGGTAGTGGGTGCTCCTGCAGAAGAAACTGACGGCGGCAAGGTATATCTGGCGAATGCCGGATGCTATGACCCACTGGATGCAGCTATGATGGCACATCCATCTGAAGCATGGGGCATGAGCGGCAATATGTACGCCATCGAACCTCTGCAGTACGAATTCTATGGTAAGGCAGCTCACGCAGCAGCATTCCCAGAAGATGGTATCAATGCCCTGGACGGCGTAATGCAGCTGTTCACAGCAGTAAATGCACTGAGAGAACATCTCCGTGACTCCGTGAGAATTCACGGTATCGTAAAGCACGGCGGCGAAGCAGCAAATATCGTTCCTGACTATGCCTGTGCACAGTTCTACGCAAGGGCCGCATCCACCAACTACCTGAAGGAAGTTGTAGCCAAGATGAAGCGCTGCGGTGAAGGCGCTGCGGCCTGCACCGGTACTACCGTAAAGATTACAAACTTTGAAAACCCATACGACAACATGATGAGCAATGACATCATGTCCGAAAGAGCCACCGAATACCTGTACCAGCAGGGCATTCCAAGAGGGATGAAGCGTGTAGACATCTCCGGTTCCTCTGACGTGGGCAGCGTAAGCCAGAAGTGCCCGACCATCCACGCATGGTTCTGTGCAACCGACGGTGATGAAACCATCAAGGTACATACTCCGGACTTCCCACCTTGCACCATCAGCGAAGCTGGTACCGAATCAATGATGATTCAGACAGCAGCTCTGGTGAAGACCGGCGAAGACCTGCTGTCCGACCCTGCATTCCTGGCAGCTGCTACAGCAGAATACGAAAGAAAGCTGAAAGAAGTATAATTTAACCACAGAAAAAAGTGCGGTTCCTGTATCAGGAGCCGCACTTTCGTTTTATTTCAGTTTTTAGAATACGTCTTCTACCTTACAGTTCTCCACGCCTTTGTAGACCACTGTGTATAATACTTTTTACCATCA
>JAFYNS010000001.1 GCA_017556505.1 Bacillota bacterium
AGTACAGAATGCCATAAAGAATTTGGATGCTGCATCCTGCCGCTGGATGTGAATCAGTTCATGACGGAAAATCAGTTCCAGTTCTTCCACAGAGTATGTTGTCTCAGGAAGGACGAGAACGATAGTTGCTTTGAAAAAGCCCACAGAAAGAGGTGTTTCCACATGAGGAGAAATCACCGGTGTCAGTGAAAGCAGCGGGTTCACACCATCTGAAACCTGCATGTCTGTCCAGAGCTGCAGAATTTCGGGATCCGTAACTTCACGGGTGTTCTGCAGCACTTTATGCCGGAAATACAGGTGTGCCCCAATTTTATACAGCATGATCGCGCTGAATCCTGTCAGCCAGATCCAAAACAGAACTGTCACCAGTCTTTCAGGCGCACGAATCACAAGCAGCGGGCGGTCAATTTCCATGAGGCCATCATAGATCAATGCGATGTACAGCAGATTGGGGACCATCCACAGCGATGCGCAGATCCGCGGGTCGAATGTTTTGCGCAGGAACGGCAGCAGTGGGATGAGGATTGCAAAATACAGAAGGAGCAGGATAAAAACGTCAAAAAAACTGGTAGTCAGTTGGTCTGCGGCAATATGTCTCACACCTGGAATCAGCATCAAAAAAACCAATGTGCCTATGTAAGTGGGAAGCAGTGTGTTGCTGGTGAAGGGCCGGTACCGGGTACCTGTGGGTGCTCTTTCCAGGCCACGGTCTTCGCGCAGTGTGACGGCGGTGAAAGCCCAGAATATCAGTGTATAAATGACAGCAACCAGCAGCCGTATCTGAAAATAATACATGACAATCCTCCTTCTTTTTATTGTATCGACAGCCCCACACATCCAATGCTCATGAGCATTGCAAATGTAATCAGTGCGGCCGGTAATGCGCCGGACTTTCTGCTCCGTGGTGTGATGATATTCGTCAGACGGTACCTGAGAGCAGATGCATTGGCGGCCAGGCAGGATGTGAAGCCGCGTTCATCCCCTGCAGTTTCCAGGAGAAGCTTGGCGTACTGATGCCGCCGGGACTTGTCAGTGTAATTTTGTACCACGGCTTCGTCGCAGGACAGTTCCATGTCTTCTGCACTGCGCCGGATGCCCAGCCACATGAGTGGATTGAACCAGCAAAGAGCAGCGCAGAAAGCTAAAAAGAATTTCGTGGTGCCGTCCCGCCTTTGGATGTGAATGATTTCGTGGCGGAAAATCAGTTCCAGTTCTTCCGGTGAATATTCTTTCTGCGGAAGCACAAGGATGGTGTTCATTTTGAAAACACCGATGGATAAAGGTGTCTGAACCAGCGGAGACTGTAGGATAGGAGAGCTCAGCAGAGGAAATTCTCCGGTAGCCTGCTGTTCCTGTTCCCAGATCCGCAGGATTTCCGGGTCTGTGATTTTCTGTGCACTTGCCTCAATCCCTTCACGGAATCGTATGTGAGAGGCAATTTTCCAGATCAGAACAGCAAAAAAGCCAACTGCCCAGATTTTGCTCAGTGAAGATACCGATGAAGCGGAGACTGGAATGGCTAGAAGTGGTTCCGTAGCGCTCCATATTTCCATGATGCCCGGCATAAAGAATATGAATAAGGTACAAGGCAGCAACCAGAAAACAGCACAGGTTCTTGCACGGAACTGTGCGCGGAGCAGGGGCAGTGCGGTCAGACAGAGTGCATAGTATATGGTCAGATTCAGGAAAAGAATAAAGCAGGTGGAAAACATAATCTGGTTGGTTTCCTCATAATTACTTCCTGATTCCAGACTGGTTGCAACGTAAAAGAAACACAGATATCCCGGAAGGCTGAGGAGGTAAGGGAAACTGTCATACTGTGGATTCATATTATTCAGGGCAATAAGCTTCTTCTTGTCTTTGCAGTACACAAAGAAAAAGACAACGATTGCCATAAAAAGGCTTGTTTCCAGCTTTAATGTGAAGAAGTCTTTCATAACTCATTCCTTTCCAGCAGCTGGCGAAGTTCCTCAAGCTCTTCTTTCGTCAGGCCGCTGTCGCACAGGGCGCTTGCGAAGGTGGACAGGCTGCCGCCGCAAAGCTTATTCAGGAAACTTCTGCTCTGCGATGCCAGGTAATCTGCCTGGGAAATCAGTGGTGTGTAGACGTTGCTGCGGCCGATTTTTTCGGTCTGCACGAATCCTTTGTCGGTCAGCCGGGAAAGCAGGGTGAGGAGCGTGGTCGCTGCCATTTCTGCATCCTGCAAAACTTCTTCGATCTGCCCTCTGCTCACAGGCTGGGTGTTTTCACCGGCACGGGGACTGCATGCCCAGATGGCCTGCATCACTTCCAGCTCGGAGTCGGGAAGGCGGCGGATATTCTTATTCATAAGGAGGGCCTCCTTTCTGGTAATACAGGGTGGTTCTACAAATGTAGAAATGTTTTTCTTCGATTCTACACTTGTAGAAATAAAAAGTCAAGTGAATATCCAATATTCGACACCAATATACGCACAATTATTCATGATTGTATCGTGTGCTTATATAATTCGAACTTTGCAGATCAGTGAAAGTACTCCAAATGGCTCGGTTTTGGAGAAAAGGAGTACTGGACAAGGGTGAGAAAGCGTCTGGGGGCGGTTTATTATGCGGATTGTGACAAATAATGCAGTTCATTATGCCCTTTTGAGGTGAATATTTTCAATAACTGTATGCATAAAGGAGAAAACAAGGCAGAGGAGTACTCCAAATGCGTGAAAAATAGTAATTTGGAGTACCTGGGAACGTAAGCACGTGGAGAAATGCAATTTAACCTTGTAATTTCGACAAATTTCGCTATAATTAAGAAAAGAATAAATGTTCGAAACGAAAGTTCGTGATGAAAAAGGGGAATGACAGCACATGGAAGACTTATTGTACAACTTAAACGAAGCTCAGCTGGAGGCGGTGACTGCTACAGAAGGGTATATCAGGGTGATCGCGGGTGCAGGCAGCGGCAAGACGCGGGCCCTGTCCCACCGGTTTGCGTATCTGGTCAATGAAGTGGGGATTTTGCCGGGGAACATCCTGTGCGTTACATTCACAAACAAGTCCGCCAATGAAATGCGTCAGAGAATCCATCGGCTGACAGGAGACAACGACACGGGGTATATCAATACTTTCCACGGTTTTTGCGTGTCCATTCTGCAGGAGGACAGCCATGCGGTGCAGTACCCGAAGAATTTCCTGGTGCTGGACAACTCGGACATCGATGCCATGCTGAAAATCATCTACGAGGAGCGGGGGCTGACCCTGCGGGACAAAACCTTCAGCAAGGCCCGTGACATGATCGAAGTCCAGAAGCTGTTCAAGGTGCCGGAGTATTATCTGGACCTGATCAACCTGTCCCTGGAGGACCTGAAGGCCAAGTATCAGGCGGCCACGGAAACGGACGACATCATTTTCTATGGCTACCTGTGGCAGCAGAAGAAGTGTTTCGGTCTGGACTATAACGACCTGATCAAGTTCAGCCTGTATATTTTCCGGGAGAACCCGGACATCCGCCTCAAGTGGCAGCAGCGGCTGGAGTACATCATGATTGACGAGTTTCAGGATATCGACGGACTTCAGTACGAGCTCATGTGCGTTTTGGCGGGCTACCACCGGAACCTGTTCATCGTGGGTGACCCGGACCAGACCATCTACACCTGGCGTGGAGCCAATGTGAAGTACCTGCTGGATTTTGAGCAAAACTTCCCGGGCACCCGGACCATCATGATGATGGACAACTACCGGTCCACACCGCAGATTCTTGCGGCTGCCAATGCGCTGATTTCCCGCAACTCCCATCGTCTCCCAAAATCTCTGCGCGCGACTCTCCCGGCAGGTCCTGGGGTGGTGTGCCATCATGGGGAAACGTCGGCGGCGGAAGCGGACTGGATTGCGGCCAGGATGATGCAGCTTCATGAGGAAGGCGTGCCGTATCGGGATATGACTGTGCTTTACCGGGCCCATTACGTGACCCGGAGCATTGAAGAGGCACTGCTCCAGGAAAAGATTCCGTATACCATCTACAGCGGTGTCCAGTTCTTCGGACGTATGGAGATCAAGGATGCTCTCTCCTATCTGCGGCTCATTGCCTATCGCGACGATCTGTCTTTCCTGCGGGTGTGCAACGTGCCGAAACGAAACCTGGGTCAGCGGCGCATGGAGTTCCTGGCGGCCTATGCCGAGGCTCACCGCTGCAGTCTCTATGATGCGCTGGTACGGACTGTGGATGAGGAAAAAGAACTCTTCCGGGGTACCAAGGCGAAGGAGTTTATCCGGCTGATCGAGTCCATGACAGAGCATGCGGAGGACCGTCCTGTTTCCGAGCTGCTGGCGGAAGTTCTGGACAAAAGCGGCTACGAAACCATTCTCCGTACCGAGGGCAGCCAGGAACGTCTGGACAACCTGGCGGAACTGAAGCAGTCCATTCATATTTACGAAACCACCTGCGGAGAAGAGTGCACCCTGGAACATTACCTGACTCATGTAGCCCTGTTTACTAATTCCGATGCGGAGGATGCAGGGGATAAGGTGAAGCTGATGACGGTCCACACCGCCAAAGGGCTGGAGTTTCCGTACGTCTTTCTCTGCGGTATGAATGAGGGCATCTTCCCATCCCGTAAAGTCAAGACCATCGAAGGGATGGAGGAAGAACGGCGTCTTGCCTTCGTGGCGCTGACCCGGGCGGAAAAGGCACTGTTCCTGACGGAGGCGGAAGGACGCAACTTCGACGGTTCCCCACGCTACCCGTCAAGGTTCCTGTTGGATATCGGGCCGGAGCTGCTGGAATACACCCGCAAGCCTTCGGACACCCTGATTTCTCAGGCGGCCAGTCACATCGAAGCGGCAGAGCGGTTCCTTGCGGCGAGCACAGGTGACGCTGCGTTTAAAGCAGGTGACAGAATTCGACACACCATTTTCGGCACCGGAACCATCGCCAGCATCGACCTGGACAAGCAGGCATGGAT
>JAFYNS010000042.1 GCA_017556505.1 Bacillota bacterium
ATTTGACAGCATGCAGGTAAATATTGCAAACGGGGATTATACACTGAAGGCCAGCGGTTCCAAGCTGATTTTTGACGGTTTCCAGAGAGTATACAATCCGCAGATGGATGAAGATAAGGACAGCTTCCTGCCGGCGCTGGAAGAAGGCGAAGTTCTGAAGGCACAGGAAATTACTTCTGAGCAGAAGTTCACAGAACCGCCTTCAAGATTCACCGAAGCCAGCCTGGTAAAGGAACTGGAAGACAAGAATATCGGCCGTCCTTCCACCTATGCTCCGATTATCGGAACTCTTTCTGAAAGAAAATATATCGAGCGCCAGAAGAAGAGCCTGATTCCTACAGAACTGGGATTCCTGGTAACCGGTATGATGGAAGAATATTTCAAGGAAATTGTAGATGTTGGCTTTACTGCTGACATGGAAGATAAGCTGGATGATGTGGAAGTACAGGACCTGAACTGGAAGGAAATCATCCGTGATTTCTACGGTCCGTTCAAGCAGGAACTGGATGTGGCTGACAGTGCCATAGAAAAGGTGGAGCTGGAAGACCGTCCTGCCGGTGAAAACTGCGAAGTCTGCGGCAAACCGATGGTCATCAAGAGCGGCCGTTTCGGTGAGTTCATGGCATGTTCCGGCTATCCGGAATGTAAGAATACCAAGGCTATCGTTCAGTCTATCAATGTACCGTGTCCAGACTGCGGCAGCGATATCGTGGCAAAGCGCGGACGCTCCGGCAAAATCTTCTACGGCTGCAGCAATTATCCAACCTGCAGCAAGGCATTCTGGTATAAACCGGTGGATAAGAAGTGTCCGCAGTGCGGTCATCTTCTGATGGAAAAGAAAACAAAAGGCTCTAATCTGGCATGCTCCAATGACCAGTGTAAGTATAAAGAGTAACACAAGAGGAGGTATTACAAGATGATTCAATTTCATGCAACAACAATCTGTGCAGTAAGACGCGGCCCGGATGATGTGGCAATTGCCGGTGACGGTCAGGTGACCATGGGCGAATCCACCATCATGAAGAACGGGGCGAAGAAGGTGAGAAAGATTTTTAAGGGGACTGTACTGACCGGTTTTGCCGGATCTGTGGCAGATGCATTCTCACTGACTGAAAAGTTCGAAAAGAAGCTGGAAGAACACGGCGGCAACCTGAAGCGTGCTGCAGTGGATCTGGCTCAGCTGTGGCGTTCCGATAAGGGAATGCGCAGCCTGGAAGCTCTGATGATTGTAGTGGATAAAGACAGCATGCTGGTGATCTCCGGAAACGGGGAAGTGATTGAACCGGATCAGGATTTCGTAGCAATCGGCAGCGGCGGCAACTATGCTTATGCTGCAGCCAACGGTCTGTATAATCACACCCAGATGACTGCTGAAGAAATCGCAAGGGAATCCCTGAAGATTGCAGCATCCATCTGCGTATACACCAACGATAACATCAGCGTGGAAAAATTATAGGATTTTGAGGGGGAAACATACTATGGCAAGCAAATTATACAGCATGACGCCGAAAGAAATTGTGGCAGAGCTGGATAAATACATCATTGGTCAGAATGAAGCCAAGAAGTCTGTGGCTGTCGCTCTGAGAAACCGTTACAGAAGAAGCCTGCTCAGCGAAGAAATGCGTGAGGAAATTACACCGAAGAACATCCTGATGATGGGACCTACCGGCTGTGGTAAGACTGAAATTGCCAGACGTCTGGCCAAACTGATGGATGCACCTTTCGTAAAGGTGGAAGCAACCAAGTTCACTGAAGTAGGTTATGTTGGCCGCGATGTGGACTCCATGGTCCGTGACCTGGTGGAAGCATCCATGCGTGTGACCAAGCAGGCTAAACTGGAAGCAAAATACGAAATTGCAGATAAGATTGTGGAAGAACGTATCGTGGAAGCAATCATTCCGGGCAAGAACAAGAAGAAGCCGGCCGGTGCCAGCAAGAATCCGTTTGATTTCATCATGAACGGCGGCGGTTACACCAGTCAGAAGCAGCAGTATCTGGAAAGTCAGGCAGCAAAAGAAGCTGCAGCAGGTCCAAGCCATGAAGACATGGAAGTGGAAATGGCCAGAGAACAGGTGCGTCAGCAGCTGCGTCAGGGTCTGCTGGAAGAACAGTATATTGAAATCGAAGTGGTTGCAGCACCTAAGGGAAACCAGCTGGATATGAGCAACGAAGGCATGAGCATTGCCATCGGAAATATTTTCGGTGACATGATGCCGGAAAAGACCAAGAAGAAAAACGTAAAGGTAAAGGAAGCCAGAAAGATTCTCCGTGAACAGGAAGCCCAGAAGCTGATTGACATGGATACTGTAACTGATGAAGCCATCGAAAATGCAGAACAGAATGGTATTATCTTCATCGACGAAATCGATAAGATCGCATCCGGCAACGGCCGAATGACTTCCGGTGCAGATGTATCCCGTGAAGGTGTTCAGCGTGACATTCTGCCAATTGTGGAAGGCAGTGTAATCAACACCAAGTACGGTCCGGTAAAGACTGACCACATCCTGTTCATCGGTGCCGGTGCATTCCATGTGGCCAAGCCTACTGATCTGATTCCGGAACTGCAGGGCCGTTTCCCAATCAGAGTGGAACTGGAAAGCCTGACCAAGGAAGATTTTGTGCAGATTCTGACCACTCCGGAAAACGCACTGATCAAGCAGCATAAGGCACTGCTGGAAACAGAAGGCTGCGAAGTGGAATTTACAGAAGGTGCTATCGATCAGATTGCGGCACTGTCCTTCAAAATGAACGATCAGACAGAAAATATCGGTGCAAGACGTCTTCATACAGTTATGGAAAAGCTGCTGGAAGAGATTTCTTTCAATATTGCTGACATGGGAGAAGAAAAAATCACCATCGATGAAGAGTATGTGAGAGAACGTTTTAAGGAAACTATCGAGGAAGAAGATTTAGACCGTTACATTCTGTAAGATTTGTGTTATAATGAATCTGTAACAGAACCTGCAAGGCTTCAGGCCTGCAGGGAAAGAGGTGAATGTTTATGGGTAGTCAAATTCTCAGCAAAATCCGCCGTCTCAACTGGGTTCTCAGTGAGACGACCACCGGTTCGCTTTCTTACAAGGATCTCAGTGAGATTCTCTGTGAGCTGATTAATGCCAACGTGCTGGTATTTAACGTGAAGGGACAGGTTCTGGGATCTGCGTACAGCAATATCGAGGACAAGTCCACCATTGGAGAAACCGGTGAAGTGGAAAATATCGTGGAAGACCACATTGAGCGGTTCCTCAGCATTACGGAGTGTACGGCCAACCTGTGCGGCCCGTCCATTCGGGCACTGCTGGGCGAAGAATATGAAATGGCAGAAAAATATCATACTATCGTTCCGATTGTCTGCGGGGGAAGCCGTCTGGGTACACTTCTTCTGACACGCCGGGATACCGGTTTTGATGATGAAGAGCTGGCCCTGGGAGAATACGGTGCCACTGTTGTAGGTCTTGAAATTCAGCGGCAGATTGCACTGAAGCAGGCCCGGGAAGCTCAGCTGCGTATGGCAGTGGATATGGCTGTCGGAACCCTGTCCTACAGTGAAAAGGACGCGATTCACAAGATTATCGACGGTCTGGAAGGTGATGAAGGGCTGGTAGTTGCCAGCAAAATTGCGGCACAGTACGGTCTGACCAATTCTGTCATCGTTAATGCACTCCGGAAACTGGAAAGTGCCCGTATCCTGGAAGCCAAGTCTCTGGGAATGAAGGGAACCAGAATAAAGATACTCAATCCGTATCTGAAAGAAGCGGCAGATAAACTGAATTAAATACCGAACCTGAATCCCCCTTACCGGCATATACTGGTAGGGGGGATTTTTATGTGCAGATTTATCATGAGGGTGCTGGTCATAGGAACGGGGCTGGTGCTGATGGCTGGGGGAATGATGATTCTTTTCAGTGACCGGTACGGCGAAAGCATCGATCAGGCAGCCAGAGCAATTGCCATCAATGCAGTAGGGACGAAAATTACCCGCTCGGTGAACGAGGGAATATATAATGAAGATCTGGAAGGGCAGCTGCTGGATGTGGTTCGGAATGAGGAAGGGCAGATTGAGTATGTAGAAGCCAATTCAAGGCTCATAAACAAGCTTGTGCTGGCTTTTGCCACGAAAATGGAAGAAGACTACAGTCTGGGAGATACCATGGTGATTCCGGCTAATTTCGGCATGCTGACAGGCAGCCGAATTCTGTCTCAGCTGCCTTTTACTGCCGATATAAAGGTGATGCCTCTCAGCCTGACGAAATTTCAGACAGAAACGGAGTTTACCTCAGAACCCATAAACCAGACCAGGTATAAAGTGTACTGTACTGTAACCAGTGACATACAGATTGTGGCACCTTTTACACGGGAGACAGCGCAGATTAACCGCCGGGTTCTGCTGGCAGAGGCCATTATTGTGGGAAAAGTACCGGACAGCTACGTTTTCGTGCCGGAAGAGAATGTTCTGGACGTGACGCCGGAATAAATGGGAAAGCCGGAATAAAATATTTTGCTAAGCGGCACGGAATGTGGTAAAATAAACCCATGCTGAAATTTAATGAAAACAACGAAGTAATTGATCAGGAAGTATATAAGGCGATTTTAGTCGGACTTCAGCGTGACCGCGAAGAAGACATTTCCTATTCCATGGAGGAGTTGAAAGGATTAGCAGAGGCTGCCAATGCGGAAGTCCTGGGTATGATGACCCAGAACCTGGATAAACCCAACACGGCAACCTTAATCGGGAAGGGAAAAGTCGAAGAACTGGCTGAAATGGTTCGAAATATGGAAGCGGATACCGTCATTTTCAATGATGAGCTGACCGGTATGCAGCTGAGAAATCTGGAAGATGCTCTGGACGTGCGTGTCATCGACCGTACCATTCTGATTCTGGATATTTTTGCGGACCGTGCATCCTCCCGCGAAGGGAAGCTGCAGGTTGAACTGGCACAGCTGAAATACCGTATGCCGCGTTTAATCGGTTTCGGTAAGTCTCTGTCCCGTCTGGGCGGTGGGATCGGTACCAGAGGTCCGGGGGAAAAGAAACTGGAAACAGACCGCCGTCATATCGAAAAGCGTATGCTGGACATTAAGGCGGAACTGGATCAGATTAAGAACACCAGAAGTGTGCAGCGTGCCCGCCGTGAAAAGAACGAAGTTCCGGTTGTGGCTCTGGTTGGCTACACCAACTCCGGTAAGTCTGCATTGATGAACCGGATTCTGTCCAAGACCGAAAAGAATGAAGAAGACCGCAAGATTGTATTCGAAAAGAATATGCTTTTTGCGACTCTGGACGTAGCCCAGAGAAGCGTGGTGCTGGACTCCAATCATCAGTTTATTCTGATTGACACGGTTGGTTTCGTCAGCAAGCTGCCGCATTCCCTGGTAAATGCCTTCAAGGCGACCCTGGAAGAGGTAACTTATGCAGATCTGCTGGTGCATGTGGTGGACTCTTCTTATGAAAACCATGACTTCCATATTAATGTAACCGATAAGGTTCTGGAAGAAATCGGTGCCGGCGGTAAGGACCGTATTCTGGCATTCAATAAGATTGATCTGGTGGATCCGGAAACTGTGGTTCCCCGTCCGGGTACAGAGAATATGTTTATTTCTGCTAAAGAGGATATTCAGATTGACGAACTGCTGGACCTTGTACGGAGCAAAATCTTCTCCGACGAGGTTTCCTGCCACATGATGATTCCGTATACCCGTGGGGATATTACATCTTATCTCTGTGATAAGGCGGAAGTTGCACGCATGGAATATACAGGGGAAGGTACTTATCTGGAACTGACTCTGAAGAATGCAGATTATCAGAAATACAAGGAATTCGAAACGGATGAAATTATATAGTACAGTATACGAAGCGGCGGAGGCGGAACAGATTATCGAAAAGTCCCGCTTCATTGCCTACGTTTCTCCTGCAGAGACCAAGGAGGAAGCAGACGCCTTCATCGCTTCCATTAAAAAGAAACATAAAGATGCAACTCACAATGTGCCGGCCATGGTAATCGGGGATAAATTCCAGATTCAGTGGGCCAGTGATGACGGGGAGCCTCAGGGTACTTCCGGTGCACCGATGGTACAGATGCTGGTAAAAGAGGGGATTACCAATGTAGTAGTAGTGGTGACCCGTTATTTTGGCGGAATCAAACTGGGAACCGGCGGACTGGTTCGTGCATATACCAGCAGTGCCAAGCTGGGGCTGGAGGCTGCAGGAATCTGTGACATCGAAGAAATGTGTGTCCAGACCTGGGACGTGGACTATACCCACCTGGCTAAGATTCAGAATCTGGCGGGAACTCCGGGGGTGAATGGCGGATTCAGTATTGAAGAAATCCGTTATACCGATGTGGTATCCATGGATTTATGCTGCATTCCGGAAGATGCGGAAGGACTGATCGGACAGGTGACCAATCTGACTTCCGGCCGTGGAGTATTGAAAAATCAGGAGTCCCGCCTTGTGAAGCGTCTGGTTTAGAAAAAAGAATGAAAAAAACAGAAAAAAATGAAAAATATGCTTGACTTGGAAAGCATTTGATGGTATTATAAACAAGCTGTCGCGTGAGAGTGAACGAACGACTACAAGATGTAGTGGTTAAAACTTAAAAAGACAGCAAAAATAAATAAAAAAAGTGCTTGACAAACGACAAAGTACAGTATATAATAACTAACTGTGTCGAGCAGTTAAGACACGAACACCAGGGCGCATAGCTCAGCTGGGAGAGCATCTGCCTTACAAGCAGAGGGTCATAGGTTCGAGCCCTATTGCGCCCACCATTTTAAAAATTGATGGGGCCTGGTAGTTCAGTTGGTTAGAATGCCAGCCTGTCACGCTGGAGGTCGACGGTTCGAGCCCGTTCCAGGTCGCCAACTTTTTTAAAAAGATAATAATATGCTGGTGTGGCTCAACGGTAGAGCAGCTGATTTGTAATCAGCAGGTTGGGGGTTCGATTCCCTCCACCAGCTCCAAAATAATTTCGAGGGATTCCCGAGTGGCCAAAGGGGGCGGACTGTAAATCCGTTAGCTGAGCTTTCGATGGTTCGAATCCATCTCCCTCGACCAAATATGCGGAAGTGGCTCAGGGGTAGAGCATCGCCTTGCCAAGGCGAGGGTCGCGAGTTCGAATCTCGTCTTCCGCTCC
>JAFYNS010000043.1 GCA_017556505.1 Bacillota bacterium
CGGTCCAGCACACGGCGGGCCTGCTGTGCATCTACCAGCTTCAGGTCAATGGGACGAGGATGCTTCACCGCTGTCTTGATGGCATCCTTTGTAATTTCATTAAACACGATACGGCACGGCGTGTTGGCATCCATACCCAGCAGATGGGCCAGATGCCAGGAAATGGCTTCCCCTTCGCGGTCCGGGTCAGTTGCCAGGTATATTTTGCCTGCCTGTTTCGCTTCTTTCTTCAGTTCCTTAATCAGATCCCCCTTACCGCGGATTGCGATATACTGAGGTTCAAAATCATTTTCGATGTCAATGCCCAGCTTGCTCTTCGGCAGGTCGCGGACATGACCAACAGAGGCTACTACCTTGTAGGAAGAGCCCAGATATTTGCCAATGGTCTTCGCTTTGGACGGAGATTCCACGATGACCAGAGTTTTCTTCGCTGTCTTGGTTGTCTTGGTTGTTTTCGTAGCTTTCGCAGTTGCCATACTACATACTACCTCCTGAAAATATATACAATCAGAAAAGGAAGAGACTGAAAAATACACCTTTCCGGCCGCTTCCATTCCTATAGTCAAATATAATAGTAGCTTTTTCAGAATTTTGCAACAAAAATTTTTCCGAAATTGGTTGCAAGATACCCCTTCATTTCCAGAACCATGACGATTCCGTTCATATCCACCGGATTCATCTTCATCTTCGTACAGAGATATTCCAGTGTAACTTCACCGGCAGCCTTCACCAGCATGACGATTTGTTTTTCCAGTTCAGAAAGGCCCTCATATTCCTTTTCGCTGTGCTGTGCATCAAGCCCCATGGCTCTGACCACATCATCCACCGTCACAACCGGCATAGCACCATCTGCAATCAGCTTATTGGTTCCCAGACTCCACATGCTGGTAATATTGCCCGGTACAGCGAAAACATCCCTTCCGAAATCTTCCGCCAGCCCTGCCGTAATCAGAGCCCCGCTGTCCCTTCCCGCTTCAATGACTGCGATTACACTGCAAAGACCAGCGATAATCCGATTCCGCTGTGGGAACATATAAGGCATGGGGGCTGTCCCCGGTGGATATTCTGAAATCATCAGACCATCACAGCAGATTTGCTCATAAAGCTTCCTGTTCTCAGCAGGATAACAGATATCCACACCGCATCCCAGAACAGCGATGGTTTTTCCGCCATGTTTCAAAGCACCCAGGTGGCCGAAACTGTCAATCCCCTTGGCCATGCCGCTGACCACACAGGCTCCGGCCATCCCCAGCGATTTCCCAACTGCCATGGCCGTCTGTTTTCCGTACTCACTGCATTTCCTGGAACCGATTACAGCAGCCATGGGCATTTCCAGAAGACTCACATCACCAATGCAGTACAGTCTTTCCGGAGGGTCCGCTATCATCCTGAGCTGCTGAGGGTACTGGCTGTCGTTTCTTTCTATCATTATGATGCCCGGCCGGCAAGTATTACAATTCCCCTTTGCTGACATTTTACTCGCCTCCCTCATGATTTTCTCCCATTATATATCGGAAGGCAGATGCAAGATGGTACATGTTCATATCCCGGCATTGAGAAATGTCAGCAATGGTTCTGGCGATTCTCATCAGTTTCACCACTCTGCGTGTACTCAGATGATAACGCTGCACCATGGACTCCACGAAGGCTTCTTCCTCATTTCTAAGCGGGCAGAACTCTTTCAGATGACGCTCTTCCATCTGGCTGTTCAGAAATATTCCGCTGCCTTTAAAACGGTCCGCCTGCATCTGCCGTCCCGCCAGAACCTTTTCTTTCAGTCGCTGGCTGCTGCCCCCCTCATCTTCTTTCAACGTTTTAAAATCCACAGGATAGACATTGACAAACATATCAATCCGGTCTGCCACCGGCCCTGACAGCCTGCCCCTGTACTGATCCAGCTGAGAACGGGTGCATCTGCATACATGATTCTCATCCCCATAATAGCCGCAGCGGCAGGGATTGGAAGCTGCGGCCAGCAGAAATCTGGCAGGATAACGGTAAAGCATCCCGCCCCGTATCATTCGGACCTCTTCTTCCTCCATAGGTTTTCTCAGAGCATCAATCTGCTTCCGCTCCATCTCCAGAAATTCATCGATAAAGAGGACTCCATTGTGAGCCAGAGAGACTTCCCCGGGATAAGGCGTATTGCCGCCTCCCATAAGCCCCGCCTTACTCGTTCTGTAATCTGCCATGCGGAAAGGCCGGTTCATTACCAGCGGATCTTTTTCACCCAGAAGTCCTGCCACAGAATATATCATGGTAGTTTCCAGCTGCTCTGCTGCCGTCATTTCCGGCAGAATGGTGGGAATTCTCCGTGCAAGCATGGTCTTTCCGCTGCCCGGGGGCCCCATGAGCAAAATACTGTGATTGCCGCAGACTGCCGCTGCCAGCGCTTCTTTCACCTCCCAGTGGCCTTTCACCTGAGAAAAGTCCAGGTCGTCCGGCACCGGAGATTTTGCCGGGCTGTCAGATTGTTTACCTGTTTCCGGCAAAGATTCCAGCCCGCAGATATAGCTAGCAGCCTCCCTCAGATGTTCCACAGGGATAAGCCGAAGACCGCAGGCACGGGCAGCAAGAAGTCCCTCTTCATAGTTTCCTTTCGGAAGATACACATGGCGCACCGCCGGATTCTCTGCCAGAGCACGGACCATGGGCAGCACACCTTTAACCGGAGAAATACTGCCGTCAAGACACAGTTCTCCCAGAAAACCGCTGGAAGAAATCATCTCTCTGGCATGCCTGCCCTTGATTGCCCCGGAAGAAAGCAGGATTCCCACTGCAATAGCAAGGTCATAATGACTGCCTTTTTTGTGCAGGTATGCCGGAACCAGATTGACAACAATCCGGCTCACCGGAAAATCAAACCCGCTGTTGCGAACTGCACTCTTTACACGCTGCCCCGATTCCTTTATGGAGGTGTCCCCAAGGCCTACCACATAAAAGCCGGGAAGGCCTCTTGTGATATCCACTTCCACCGCTACCATATTTCCTTCGATTCCGCTTACCGATGCGGTCTGCACTTTCGAAAGCATGACTACACCCCCTGAAAATCCAGTCCGTCATGCTGGCGGAGCAGAACTTCCACCACCTGAAATTCCACACCCGCAAAAGGCCTCCGGTATTCGTTCAGATACTGCAGGGCGGTCTGACGGATTTTCTGCTGCTTGCTCCATGTAACAGCCTCTGCGGCCGTCCCATATGCATCCCCGCTTCGTGTTTTCACCTCCACGAAGGTTAGAATATCCCTTCGTATGGCGATGATATCGACTTCCCCAAAACGGCACCTGTAATTTTTTTCGAGGATTTCATAACCTTTTTCCTCCAGCATGAGAGCAGCAAGTTCTTCACCAAGCCTTCCGGCTTCTTTTTTACGTCTGTCCCTCACTTCATTTGTTTCCTTCATCTGGTTCTCCTTTCATCATCGGCGAAAAGATAACCCACTTCATTACTGAATTTACATTATATTACATTCTTTGTCAACAAAAAATGCCAGACTTTTCCATTGAGTCTGGCAAATTTACATTACATATACTTTATATTATCTGCTCCCGTGTCGAAGCAGTCTGCGTGCCATGCGGCGCGCTTTGCTGAGAATCCGGTTCTTTATGCGCAGAGTACTTACCTGCCATTCGGGACGCTTCATATCCAGAACAAACCGTTCCACTGCATCTGCAACTCCCTCCTCTTCATTGGAAGGTGCCACATAGTCGGCCAGTGCTTTCACTTCATCAGCCCCGTTGCCCATGGCCACACTGAATCCGGCTTCCGCCAGCATAGCCATATCGTTATGGCTGTCACCGCAGGCCATGATTTCGCCGAGGCACACACCGGTCAGCTCACTGAGAGCAGCCAGTCCGCTGGCTTTGCTGGTAGTGGCTCCGCCGATTTCAATATTATTGGCCAGAGAAGAAGTCAGTGTAATTTTCGGAATCTGCTGCAGCTCTCTCCGCATGCGTTCCTTTTCATTCTGGTCGCCAAACTGGATGTTGATGTTTTCGATATGTTCGCAATGCTGTTCCATGAAACCGAGAATATTATCCACCGGAGTTCTGGTACGCATGGTGTATGCCCGGCTCATGTATCCACAGGCAGGTCCGTAGTTTTTCAGTTCCTCATATACATGTGCACCGATGTAAGCCTTTCCGTCGGTAAACACTTCCACCGGAAACTGAGGATTGGCCTGCAGAAGCGCTTCAATGGCTGCAAGCTGTTCTGCCCCGATACAGTTTTCATATACGGTATCATAAATACGTAGGTCCGTTATCACAGCACCATTGGAAGTAATCACATACTCCAAACCTTTAACCTGAAAGATATCATCGGGCAGTGCTGAGAACACGCGCCCGGTAGCAATCACCACATGAATCCCTTTCTCAATGGCCGCTTCCAGGGCATGGCGGGTTCGGGGCGAAATATGTCCTCTGGTCAGAGTGGTACCGTCCAGATCAAGTGCAATCATGCGGATATCACTCATTATCTTACCTCCAGACATGCCAGGAATTCCTGATTGTACACCCGAATCTGCTTCATGGTAGCATGGGTATCGTGGCCTGGATATACGGTGTATTCATTGGACCAGAGATTGATCACATCACGGCAGCTGCGGATCATTTCCGCCGGAGACCCATCCTCAAGATCGGTTCTGCCAAGGTCCGTATCAAAAATGGTATCACCGCTGAACACAACCTTGCTCTTTTCTGACAGGAAACATACAGAACCGGCAGTATGCCCCGGGGTATGGATTACCCGCAAAATCTCCCCATCCAGATTCAGTTCATCCCCATCACGAAGCTGCCGGTCGATTCTTCCTTTGTAATAATATGCATCCGTTTCGTGAATCATAACAGGACATTCCAGCATATCGGAAACTCGTGCCGCTGCCCCCACATGATCGTGATGATGATGGGTAAGCAGAATGCCCGCAGGCTCCAGTCCTTCTTTCTTCACAAAATCCGCAATTCTCTGCGGTTCATATCCCGGATCGATGATAAAACAGCTTCCGCCATTGGTTGTACGTATAATATAGCAGTTACTTTCCAGGGTACCGCCTACAAATCTCTTTATTTTCAAAACAGTCATCCTCCTGTTACACTTCATACAATTTATGTACTCATTTTACATTATTTGCGGAATACTTGCAAATTAATTTATTTATGATAGAATAAAGTGTTAAGATATGTCTGTTACCCTATAAATTCAGGAGGTAAATACATGAAAATTGCGATTGTTGGCGCCGGCAAACTGGGTATTAAAGTAGCGAATGCTCTTTCAGGCGGCGATCATGCCATTACAATTATAGATACCAACGAAAATACACTGAATAAGATTTCCCAGCAGCTTGACGTTCTGACCATCCATGGCAATGCCAAGCAGATCAGTGTACTGAAGGATGCCGGAATCGGTCACTTTGATTTTATGCTGTCCTCCACCGGCAGCGATGAGGAAAACATTGTTATTGCAAGCTTTGCCAAGAAGCTGGGATGCAGCAAGGTTATTGCCAGAGTCCGTGACCCGGAACATATGAACCAGTTCGACTTCATTAAAGAAGCCATGAATATTGACCATATCGTAAATCCGGACATGGCCATTACCAATGAAATCTACAAATATCTGGTAGAAAAATATACGCTCAGCAACGGTATTTTCTCCACCGGTAAGGTTTCCCTGATTCAGTTCAAGGTAAACCGCTATAAGCATCTCATCGGTCTTTCCATGATTGGTGTCAAGGAACTGCTGCCGAATATGCTGGTTGTAGCCATCTCCAGAAATGGCAAGATTATTATTCCGCATGGTCAGACTGTAATTGAACCGACTGACTATCTCTATCTGATTGGTGAAAAGAGTGAAATTCATGAACTCCATAAAAAAGTTCATGAAAAAGGCAAGTATACCAACCTGCAGAAGGTTATGATTGTGGGCGGCGGAAAGACTGGTTTCTATCTGGCTGATAAGCTTTCCGAATTCGGAATCGCGGTTAAAGTCATTGAAGTGAATAAGGAACGCTGCTACTACCTTTCCACACATCTGGATAATGTCATGGTGCTCCACGGCGACGCCATGGACACTTCCCTGCTGGAAGAAGAAAATATCGATGAGATGGATGCTTTCGTTACCTGCACCGGTTTTGACGAA
>JAFYNS010000044.1 GCA_017556505.1 Bacillota bacterium
CCGGAACCGCTTTCAGGCACAAATTCAGCTTCCTGACCTACTGTAATTGTAATTTCAGGGAAAATATTTCTGCCGCCGGAGGAAATGTCACCTGCATCCAGATTTGGAGGAACTTCGCCAGTTACTGCACGGTGTGCACCGCCTGCGCTGCCCCAGCCTCCATTGGTAGTATTGCCGTTGGTCAGAGTGTAAGAATCACCAGTCTTGGCATTGCCTGGCAGAGTCAGTTCCACATAAGCCGCAGCCGGATAAGTATACTGGCCGCCGTTGCCGCTGATGACTTCTCCGTTATAGGTAAAGTTTGTCTTATAGTCGGTCGGATTGTAGATACCGGACATTTTGCCGATAACATTGTGTACACCATTAAACTGTACACGGATTTTTTCGCCGGCTTCCACCAGACCGTCCTGATCGCTGCTGCCTTCCACTTCGATGAGAGATACAGTAATCTTATCACCGCGGACTACCTGATAGGACTTGGTTCCGTCTTCTGTGGTTACACGGAGAATGTTATTTCCGGATACGATTTTCGCAGTATAGTTACCGTCATCGTCAGCCATCAGTACATCCCAGTTTTCACCCTTATCGTTGGATACTTCCACCTTGGCAACCTCAGTTTCACCAGAGATTACAGTCGGCTTAAAGTTGATTTTGCTGGATTCCCCGGCAAAATACAGGGTGTCGAACTCTACGTCCCAGCCTTCGGTGCGGTTTGCATCGATGCCGAAGTTGATATCATTGGCTTCACTGCCTACCTGAACCACAACCAGTGCTGTACGTGCAGGATCGCAGGCATTATAAGTAAATGCCGGATTGCCGAAGCTGGAGTTGTCACCGCTGATGACATCGATGGCATCGTAGCTGACTTCGATGATTGCGGTGCCCTTCTTCAGTCCCTTAATATCCAGCCAGTTATTCTTTGCATTTCCGCTGCAGCCATCATATGGTGTCACAGAAATTACATCTTTACCGGATAAGACTTCATAGTGGAAGTCCGGTTCAATCATTATATTATTTGTATCTGTATTAATGATTTCCCAGATACGGTATGCACGGAGCTGGAATTCTTCATTGACATCCAGCTGCAGGTGATTGCGGTAGTTTACATTGACATACATACTGTCGTCACCGCGGCTTGCCATCCAGTTATCTGTAACCGTTGCATAATCTCTGCTGTAGTTCGGACCACGGTCATCACCTTCCCAGTCGATGGTAATGCTGCCGCCGTCGGTATAACCGGCTTTGGTGATTTCACCTTCTTTGGATACACGGAACATGGCCATGCGTCCAACATTATTGAATACCACGGTCTTGGTTCCGTCTCCGTTATCGATGGTTTCAAACGGAATCAGTTCAACGCCGTTGTAGTAGCCTGCCTGACGGAACATTTCCACTTCTGCATCAGAAGGAGCTGTGATGTTAAATGCATTCTTTGTAGCCAGCGGAAGAACCGTATTAACTGGTTCTGCACTGTCTGTGGTTACGGTCTTGGTATCCCCCTGGTTGGTGGCAAGACTTCCAGTTAAATCTCCTAAAGGTTCTGCATAATAGGTATAAATCAGACTGTTGTCTGCTGCCACCAGCAGATAACGGTAATAAAGATATCCATACTGGTCTGTGCCGTCATCCCCTGCAGAAGCATACTGGTTTTCACCGTACTTCACCTTAAACATAGCCTGTTCGGAAGTAAGGCCAATCTTGCTGCCGTTTTCTCCATCAATCTTGGTATTGATGACAGCTTCCACCTGGCGCAGAATAACCGGTTCCATACCGGCTTCTGTTGCTGCGGTCATGCCGCCCCAGTTTACAGTTCCGTCTTCTGTAGTGCCTCGGAAACTGATTCTGCTGATATTTTCCGGTACTGCTACAGTATAGCTGGTCCATCCATTTTCTGTTCCACCTTTTACTGCTGTCAGTTCATCAGCCAGAATATCGGTTCCGTCTTCTGCAAATCCGCCGGAAATATAGAATTCAGGTGTAACTGCAGCCGGTACCTTCACGGTAACATTGTATGTAACATCTGAATTTTTCGCAGTTAATGTAACGGTATAGGATTCTTCGGATGCACCCCAGTCATCCTTTGCATGGAACACCAGAGTATAAGTTCCAGCTTTATCCGGTGTGAAGCTGTATGCTGTTTCTGCTGCAGCTTCTTCCCCATCATTGATCTTCACAGTGTAAGTCAGCGGATTTCCGTCTGCATCAGCGAAAATAGTGCTCAGATCCACTTCATATGCTTCACCTATGGTGAGTTCTTCTGCCTTCTGACTGTTTACACCATCAGCCAGAGCAGGAAGGTGGTTTGCCTTGTTTGTGATTCTGAGTTCGTAATAATAGTGGGTTTCAAAGAAAAAGTTCCCGTATGTTTCAATGGTTGCGGTTGCCTTTCCGTCCACAAGTTTGATTGGATTGGTATCCGGGGTCAATGTAATACGGTCATTTGAACTGTTGTCTACCCATCCGATGGTCACTTCCGCATCATCAGCCACGGTATCTTTTAACTGTACTGCCACAATTCTCTGGGTATCATCAACCTTCACATAAGAATATGCTTCCGTTTCCTGACCATTGATATGAATATAGGAAATACTTCCTCCAAATACCCCATTACTTGGGTCACCTGTTTCAATTACAAGACGGTGTACCTTGTTTACGGTCAGATTTACAATATAAGTCGGAGAAACTGCACCAAAGGTGTCTTTCGCCTGGAATACCAGTTTCAGATCTTCGTCTGTCTTCGCTTCATACTTATAAGTTTTTCCGGATTCTGCCGCTTCTTCATCATTTACCTTTACCGTATAGGTAAGTTCATCGCCTTCTGCATCGGTAAAGATTGTGGAAAGATCCAGACTCCAGCTTTCATACTGATTAATTTCAGCGGCCGCTGCAGCTTCCACATTTTCAGCCAGCTGCGGTGCCTGGTTGTCTTCACGTACAATCTGATAATTGATTACGTAAGTGTCATAAATGTTGTCTTCTTCTTTTTCTGGTGCTGCACCATACCAGTGTACAGTAGCAGTGCCCTTTCCCTGGCTCAGGGTGGTGGTTACCTTGTCAGTCTTTGACTTGTATGCTGCATTCCAGTAATCATCATTCAGTCCTGTGGTTGTAGACAGGAATTGTTCTCCGTTTTCATTCTGTACAATGTGGAAAGAAGCAATGACTTTATCATTGGTCTTCATGGTTCCCGGAAGAGTAACAGTGATGGTCTGGCTGCCTTCAGCAGGCTCCCCTGTGGTAAAGCTTACGCCTTCAATCTTTTCCCCGTCTGCATCCAGGATGGTCATGCTTAATAAAGCACCGTCATTCTTATAATTCTTAATTCCATAGGAACCTTCCGGTAATTCATACTCACTTGCATTCAATGTCAGTGTAAACGGTTCTGATTCCGCTCCAACCAGATCTGCAGCCTTGAATTTGAGCGTATTCTCACCGGCAGTTCTTGGAACATAGCTGTATGCAGCATCACATTTTACGTATTCACCGCCGTTTACAGACACAGAATAGAACAGTCTGCTGTCATCGGCATCGGCAAAGAAAGAAGCTACATCCACATCATAAGTTCCATACTGTTCCACAGTATCGGTCTTGGAAGCTCCGTCTTTGAACCCAGGCTTCTGGTTGTCCGCATTGGCAATCTTCAGCTTCAGTGTATAAATATATTTATTATCATTCTGTGGAAGTGCTTTGAATGCCAGGTCCGCTTCTCCATATTCGTTCCATTCCGGAGTATAAGTAGCAGTCCAGATGAAATTGGTTCCGTCTGTTTCTGCGCCATCTACATTCGCATTGTTAATCTGTACACCCTGGAACCGTCCAGCTCTCGCAGAACCGTTTACGCGGAAAAACAATTTGTCTTCCTTCCCGGTTTCAGAATCCAGTATCAGGTACCAGGTATTGGTTTCCTGGTCTGCCTTCACCTGAGATTCCACATCCGCGAGTCCCAGTTCAATCTTCTTAATATCTGAGTTCCATGCATCCACCACAGCACTGCCGGTTTCCACCGAAGTCAGATTCATGGCTGTAATCTTTACAGTATAGGTATCTTCAGACTGATTGCCTTCACTGTCTGCGGCATAGAACACAAGCGTTGTTTCACCAGGTTCTTCCGGTCCATACTGATAGTAGGTTCCGTTGGCTTCCACCGGTTCCGCACCATTGACAGATACGATGTACGTCATGTCATCCAGTTCTGCATCTTCCCAGAAAGCACTCTCATCCAGCTTCAGGGAATAAGATTCTCCAACCGGAATCAGTACAGAGTTTTCTTTGGTTACACCGGACTTTAATGCCGGAGCTGTATTGGTGTCTCCCAGAATCCGCAGGTTCAGCGTATAGGTCTTCGTTACCCATGCGATGGTATTCCACTGCGTACAGAATGCGACAGATGCTGTTCCTTCTTCACTCCACTCAGGTACCATGGAGTACGTCCATGTTCCGGTTGTGGTACTGCCTTCCTCTGCAGTCATGGTTCCCGCTTCCGTATTATTTACGAAAACCTTTCCCATGGTTATATTTGGATTACCCACGCAGTCCAGCGTGAAGGTGAGTTCCTTCTCTTTGTCTGTATCTGCAGGCAGGAGTACTGTCGCCGAGAAATCTCCAGTTTTCTGGTGTTTCACTACATCTGCACCAGAAATATTGATATTGGTCGCTCTGACACGCTGGCCGCCCTGCGAGTCCACATCACCGGTGGCAATGTCATATCCTGAAGATACTGCCACAGCTTGACCGCCGTCAGCCGTATCAGCAAAGGCCATCCCCGGCATCATGGTGAACACCATCATGAATACCATAAGCAGTGAAATGAGTCTTGAACTTTTTTTCATGATTTTTTTCATTTTATATTTTCCTTTCTCCGGACATCGGCTGCCCGGCCGCCTTTCGCAGTTTTCTGCGATTTATCTATGTTAAACACTTAGCATTAAAGTGTGGTTAACAACTATAGGTCTATCGCTGACATTCTCCTGCTTCCCGTTCTTCCCGTCTGCGTCTGCGCTCATCCATCGTACGTTTGCGCATTTCCATCTGCCTTCTTTTATTTCTTTCCTTACGTCGCAGATTTCCTTTCGATACTGGTTTCAGTCCTGCCTTTTCCAGAATTCTCGGCCATGGACCAAAACGGTACTTGAAATACACAAAACACGCAACGTCACTCTTAGTTGGCAGACTTCCCAGTTCTTCTGCTTTCTGCCGCAGAACATCCAGCAGCTCCTCATCACTCATCCTTTGATATTTTTTTAAAAGGACTCTTTCCTCTGCCGTCAAATAGTTCTTAATTTCTTCAATTTCTTTCATACACTGCTTCTTTCAGTTCAATTTTCTGTAAACAAAAAGAGCTGTAACAAAATCACCAGTATATACTGGTAATTTCATTACAGCCCGGTTTCCCTGCAATTATAAAAAACAAAAAACACTTGTATCAGACCCCCGTGATACTGTGTTCTGCCTGTTTTACGCTTTCATGCATGTTTTCTGACTCGTGCGTCATCGCGTTCTCCGTCTTCTCAAAACACTGCAGCTTGCTGCAGATATTTTAATGACATGGTGGAGAAAGCTCTTCACTTACAGCGGCGGGTGCCGTTCCGGACTTGACCGGATTCCATCTTAGTCCCAGGCCACCGTAGCCTGAGAAACATAAAAGTCCTATTCTGTTATTTCCTACATATTTTATCACCCTTGCCCGTTAAAATCAAGGGGTCCGCGGAGAGTTTTTATTCATTCTCGTTATTGCGGCTCTTCCGCGCAGCCGCACGTTTGCGGCTTTCCAGACGTTTCTTACGGTCTGCTTCCTGCCGGCGCAGTTTGGTTGGTGAAGGCGGTTTCAGACCGGCCTTTTCCAAAACCCTGGGCCATGGGCCGAAACGCTTCCGATAATAGTCAGCGTCGGGAATTTCATGTTTTGCCGGGAGATGATCCAGGCGCGCCGCATGTACACGCAGAAGATGAAGAACCTCTTCATCGCTCATCTCCTCATATTTTTCACAGCGGGCACGCTCCTGCTCATCCAGCCACGGCAGCTCCCGCTTTAAATCCATCATCATCATAATTATCTCTCATGTGGAAATCCGCCGGCTGAGAAACCCCAGCCGGCAGTTCCATAAATCATGTTATATTATTTATTATTTGGTCCAGACTCTCTTTGCGTACTTACACTGCTTCAGCGCTGTTCTTGCAATCAGCTTGCCTTCTGCATCGTAAACCTGTACGCGGACTTTGTAGAAGTATCTTCTGTCCTTCTTGCCCTTGGTATTCGTATAAGACTTGCCATCCTTAATCAGCATGGACTGATACTTGGAAGATTTCTTAGTGGAACGGTAGAAGTTGTACTTTACAGTATAGCCTGCCGCTTCCAGCTCTTCGATGATAGCCTTGTCCGCAGAATCCAGCTTCACGGTCACCTTGGTGTTCTTATTCGGAGTCTTCACGGAGCGTGCAAC
>JAFYNS010000045.1 GCA_017556505.1 Bacillota bacterium
ACCAAGAAAAAAACCAGGAGGGCAGTCCTGGTTTTTTTCTGTTATGGTGTTCTGTTATACGAGGCCTTGTGCTTTCATTGCATCGACGACTTTTTCAAAACCTGCAATGTTGGCACCAGCAACATAGTTGTTTTCCAGATTATAGCGCTTGGCGGCATCGGCCACTTTTTCGAAAATATCCTGCATGATACCTCTCAACTTGTCATCCACCTTGTCAAAGCTCCAGGATAAGCGGGTGCTGTTCTGGCTCATTTCCAGAGCTGAGGTTGCTACACCGCCGGCGTTGGCTGCTTTGCCAGGCATGAAGAGGATATCGGATTTGAGGAAGAAATCTGTTGCATCCAGAGTAGCCGGCATATTGGCACCTTCGGCTACTGCATAGCATCCGTTGGCAGCCAGCATCTGAGCATCAGCCAGATGAAGTTCATTCTGAGTAGCACAAGGAAGTGCGATATCGCATGGAACAGACCAGATTCCTTTTCCTTCGTGATAGGAGGCTGTTGGAACTCTGTCTGCATATTCACGGATTCTTCCGCGTTTCACTTCCTTAATATCCTTGATGATGTCCAGCTTTATGCCGGCCGGATCGTGAATGTATCCAGCAGAGTCGCTCATGGCGATGACGATGCCACCTTCTTCCATTGCTTTTTCAGCTGCGTAGATGGCAACGTTTCCGGAACCGGATACAATTATTTTCTGGTTTTCGATGGATTTACCTGCAGCTTCCAGCATTTCTTCCAGAATATATACCAGGCCGTAACCAGTTGCCTGGCGGCGGGTCTGGGAACCGCCGTAGGAAAGACCTTTGCCGGTAAGTACACCTTCGTAGCGGCCGGTCATTCTCTTATACTGTCCATACAGGAAACCGATTTCGCGGCTGCCTACACCGATGTCGCCGGCAGGAACGTCCTGGTCCGCACCGATGTATTTATACAGTTCGGTCATGTAGCTCTGACAGAAGGACATGATTTCCCGGTCGGACTTTCCCTTCGGGTCAAAATTTGCACCGCCTTTGCCGCCGCCGATCGGAAGGCCGGTCAGGGAATTCTTAAATACCTGCTCGAAACCAAGGAACTTGAGAATGCTCTGATTTACGGTAGGGTGGAAGCGGAGACCACCTTTATATGGTCCGATGGCACTGCTGAACTGAATACGGTAGCCCTTGTTAATCTGAATATTTCCCTTATCATCAATCCATGGAACTCGGAAAGAAATGATACGTTCCGGTTCTACCATACGTTCCAGAATGGCAAGCTGGCGGTACTCTTCCTCGTTCTTTTCGATTACCGGTTCCAGTGATTCCAGAACCTCTTTGACTGCCTGGTGGAATTCCGGTTCGGCAGGATTTTCAGCGACTACTTTTTCATATATTTCTTTTACGTAACTCATAATAACCTCTTTCGTATTGTTTAAAATATTTATTGCAAACACACAATCAATTTGCGGATCAGCTGTAGATATCTTACAAAATTCCTGGAATGCCTGTATTATAATTGGAGTGAGGAGATTTGTAAACGGGTTAGGCGTTTTCCGGACAAGTCTATTTGCTGTACTGTGTGCTCTTTAATAATTGTTTTTATCCTGTATTTTTTCTTCATCTAATATAATAATTCGCTTGCATTATAATGATTCTTATGCTAATATTAAAGTATACAAAGTTTAGATGGTAAGATGGAAGAGTGGGTAAAGCCCACTCTTTCAATTTTATTCGGGTTAAAGGAGGTACTTATGGCAAAAGTAAAGGTAACTGCTCTGATTGAAGAAATCACCGCTGCGTTTCTGGAAGAAAACGGACTGGAGTTATACAATGTCGAATTCCTGAAGGAAGGCCGCGACTGGTTTCTGAGAGTTTATATTGATAAAAAGCAGGGACAGGAAGAAGAATATGTTTCAACGGATGACTGCGAGAAGGTGAGCCGCTTCTTAAGCGAAGAACTGGACCGTCTGGATCCAATCGAACAGAATTATTACCTGGAAGTATCTTCTCCGGGACTGGACCGTGCACTGCTGAAGGACAGCGATTATGAGCGCTTTGCAGGACGTCTTGTGGACCTGAGCCTGTACAAGGCAGTAGATGGAAGCAAGGCATACCAGGGAATTCTGGTTGGTCTGGTTGATGATAAAATCGTAATTAAAGACGAAAAGGAAAAGGAAATGCAGTTTGACAGAGCCCAGGTTGCTAAGACCCGCCTGGCTGTCGTGTTCTAAGGAGGTTATAGAAGAAATGAACAAGGAATTTATTCAGGCCATTGCAGACCTGGAGAAGGAAAAGCAGATTTCCAAGGATGTGCTGATTGAAGCTATTGAATCTGCGCTGGTTTCCGCATATAAGAAGAACTACGGTACTTCTCAGAATGTACGTGTAAACATCGACCGTGAAACCGGTGATATCGATGTATTCATGCGTATGGAAATCGTGGAAGACGAAGATTTCTACGATGACATGACACAGATTACTATCGAAGAAGCACGTGAAATCGATTACCGTTACGAAGTTGGTGATGCTGTAGAATATCAGGTTACACCAAGAGACTTCGGCAGAATTGCTGCACAGACTGCAAAGCAGGTAGTAGTGCAGAGAATCCGCGAAGCGGAAAGAGGAATGATTTTCGACAACTTTATCACCCGTCAGGGCGAAATCATGACCGGTCAGGTACAGAGAATCAGCAACGATACCATGTTCGTAAGCATTGGCAGAACAGAAGGTATCCTGGCTGGAACTGAACAGGTGCCTGGCGAAACATACAAGATTAATGACAGACTGAAAGTTTACATCATGGATGTAAAGAAGACTACCAAGGGTCCTCAGGTATTCCTGTCCCGTTCCCATCCTGGTCTGGTTAAGCGTCTGTTTGAACTGGAAGTTCCTGAAATCGAAGACGGTACTGTAGAAATCAAGGGTATCGCAAGAGAAGCTGGTTCCAGAACAAAGATGGCTGTTTACACTGAATTCGAAAACGTAGACCCTGTTGGTGCATGCGTAGGTACCAGAGGTGCCAGAGTTCAGGCTATCGTAGACGAACTGAATGGTGAAAAGATTGATATCATCACCTGGAGCGAAGATCCGGAAGTTCTGATTGCAAACGTACTGTCCCCAGCTAAGGTGGAACAGGTTATCGTGGCAGAAGACGGTGAAAAGTCTGCAACCGTAGTTGTTCCTGACTATCAGCTGTCTCTGGCAATCGGTAAGGAAGGTCAGAACGTACGTCTGGCTGCTAAGGTTTCCGGCTGGAAGATTGATATCAAGAGCCACTCTCAGTACGAAGCAATGAAGGCTGCTGAAGCAGATATGCCTGAAATTGTTGAAATCGAGGAGGAATAAACCTTGAAAGAACGGAAGATTCCAATGAGAAGATGCATCGGTTGTATGCAGTCCAGAGAAAAGCAGTTTCTGATCCGTATTGCGGGTTATGAAGGTCAGCTGACACTGGACCCTGCAGGCCGCGCCAAGGGCAGAGGCGTATACCTCTGCAAAGACAGCAGGGACTGCTGGCAGAAGGCCGACAAGCGAAAGGCAATTGAACGGAACTTCGACATGCCGGTGAGTGCAGAAATGAAGGCAGAAATTTTCCGCCAGCTGGAGGAACTGACCGATGGAGAATAAAGTGCTCAGCTATTTCGGTTTTGCGGCGAAAGCCAGAAAACTGGTGACCGGATACAACACATGCATCTATATGATGGAAAAGAGAAGAATCAGACTGCTCATTCTGACGGAAGATCTTTCGGAGAACTCCGTGAAGAAGATGGTGTCGGCCGCAGAGAAACATCGTGTTCCCTGCAAAATTTTCGGCTCCAGAGAGCAGCTGTCCCAGATAACCGGTAACGTCGATAAAGGTATTTACGGTATTACCGATGACAATTTTGCAAAAGTAATTTCAGATGGGATTGATCATATTCAATCAGTTAAGTAAGGAGGTGTTCGAATGGCAACAGACAATAAGGAAACAAAAATTGTAAAAGCCGCTCCTAAGAAGGCGGATAGCCATCAGGACGAACAGCCGCGTGTAACGGTGAAAGCTGCGGTAATTCCGCAGAGAAATACAAAGAAGCAGCAGACCAGAACTGCATCTGCTGCCAACGACAGACCGACCCAGAGACCACCGATGGGAAAGCCTGTTGTAAATAAGGACCTGGAAAACCGTCACAGACCGCCAATGGGCAAGCCTGTTGTGTCTAAGGAAGTGGCAGAAAGAGGCCAGGTAAAGGAAGAAGCAGTTGAAATCAAGGCTCCTGCAGCAGAGGTTAAGCAGCCTGAAGTGAAGCAGCCTGAAGTGAAGGCAGTGGAAACAAAGCCAGCTGAAGAAGCAAAGGCTCCTGCAGCAGAAAAGAAGGCTGACGCTCCTGCAAGACCTGCGCGTCAGGACAGACCGCAGGGAGACCGTCCGCAGGGTGACAGACCATTCCGCGGAGACAGACCTCAGGGTGAAAGACAACAGCGTGGTGACCGTCCGCAGGGTGACAGACCGCAGCGTGGTGACCGTCCGCAGGGCGACAGACCATTCCGTGGTGACCGTCCGCAGGGCGACAGACCACAGCGTGGTGACCGTCCGCAGGGCGACAGACCATTCCGTGGTGACAGACCGCAGGGCGACAGACCACAGCGCGGTGACCGTCCGCAGGGCGACAGACCGCAGCGTGACGGACGTCCGCAGGGCGACCGTCCACAGAGAGCAGAAAGACCGGCAGACAAGCCAAAGCTGGAAACCAAGCCAGTTGCACGTAAGCCGGAAAGACTGGCAGCTCACGATAAGGAAAGAGATAAGTTTGCTAAGCTGGAAAACGGCGGCAAGAAGAATAAGCAGAAAATCCAGGAAAGATCCCTGGAAAAGCAGGCTAAGCCGAAGAAGCATAACAAACCAAAGCCTGCAGTAGAAGAGGTAGAAGAAATGGAACCATTACCAGAAGGTACAACCGTAGTTACAGTTCCTATCACTGTAGCTGGTTTTTGTGAACAGGTGGGAATTTCCACCACTCAGGTCATTATGGCTCTGATGAAGATGGGTATTATGGCCAACATCAACCAGAATATTGACGAAGATACTGTAATGATTCTGGCAGATGAACTGAAGATCAGTGTGGCAGTAGGCAAGGTAGAAGAAGAAGAGGAAGAAGAAGGTCTGGAAGTTTACGAAGATAAGGAAGAAGACCTGAAGCCTCGTCCGCCAATCATTACCGTAATGGGTCACGTAGACCACGGTAAGACTTCCCTGCTGGACGCAATCAGAAGAACAAACGTGACTGTATCCGAAGCTGGTGGTATTACACAGCATATCGGTGCGTCCGAAGTTAATATCAACGGTCAGAAGATCGTATTCCTGGATACTCCGGGTCACGAAGCATTTACCGCAATGCGTGCCCGTGGTGCACATGTAACCGACATCGCGGTTCTGGTAGTTGCGGCTGACGACTCCGTTAAGCCTCAGACTATCGAATCCATCAGCCATGCAAAGGCTGCAGGTGTTCCAATCATCGTTGCAATCAACAAGTGCGACAAGCCGACTGCAGAC
>JAFYNS010000046.1 GCA_017556505.1 Bacillota bacterium
TTAAACTTTATTTGGAGGTACACTGCAAATGGCATTTTTTCTGAATAATAACACAATTTCTGTTTTTAAAGCAGCCAAACAGCTGACTGCACAGAGCAGGGACTTCACCATTCATATCAAGACTATTGAGCGTTCAGATTCGATAGACGAAATTATGTCGTCCTATGAAAAAGCCGCCTTAATTTGCGGAGAAATGGAGGAACTTTCCATGAAAGCCGGACTGGCAACCGGTGTAGGCGCATCAGAGGACAGGGTAGATCAATTGATTCAGGTCATGAAAATCCGACTTAAAAAACTCATTTCATGTTCTCCTGTGCCAACAGAGACCCTTCAAAAAATTATGGAATATGAATCATCACTTGCTGACGAAATTATCAGTGATTTCAGAATTTTCTCTGACAGAAAAGAAAGTTTGGACTAATAACTTTTTTCATTACTCCTCATATTTTATTTCTTACTCAATAACTTCTCCATAAGGCCTAGCCTAAAAAACAGACGAAATCCTCCTCAGATTCCGTCTGTTTTCATTTTCGGTAAAGCCCTATTTCCAGAGCTTATCCGGATATTCGCCCTTGTCCTTCATGGACTGGATTGCGTCAACCACACTTTCCTTGTCTTCCTTATAGGTCACGCCATACCAGCGGTCCAGTGACTTCAGCACGCGTACATCGGCCTTACCTTCCTGAATCAGCTGATCTACTACGCCTGGCAGGAAGTATTCCCCCTTCATCGGGTTCTCTGCCAGTGCCTGATCTAAAAATGCAGGGAAACGTGCTTCCATCTCACGGAGCATGGACGGGGTGAATCCCCAGAAGTTCATGGATACGGTAGTTCCTGGCTCCAGCTGGGTCCAACCGCTGCCATCTGCCGCGTCTGCATCTTCAAACACGATGTTTCCATCCTGCCACTGAATTTTGGTACGTTCTGTGATTTCAGTCAGCTTACCGTCTGCAGAAGTCTGGCATACGCCGCGGGACACGTGACCGTTCTCTGTCATGGTGTTTTCCACCTGATAGCCAACCATGGCGTAATGGTACTTGCCATCTGCATCGTCTTCTGCATTTTCCAGGAACTCGTAAATGCTCTGGAAAGCGCCCGGACCATAGTAGTCATCGGCATTAATCACTACAAAGGAACCATCCACCGCATGACGAGCCGCCATTACCGCATGGCCGGTCCCCCATGGTTTCACACGGCCTTCCGGAACTTCGTAGCCTGCAGGAATGTCGGTAATATCCTGAAATGCATATTCGATTTCCATATATTTTCCTGCACGTTCATCAATCAGCGCACGGAAATCCGCTTCATTTTCTCTTTTTATAATAAACACGGCCTTCTTAAAACCTGCCATCATTGCATCATAGAGGGAAAAGTCCAGAATAATTTCACCGCCGCTTCCCACCGGTTCGATCTGCTTCAGACCGCCGAAACGGCTGCCCATGCCTGCTGCCATAATTACTAATACGGGTTCTCTCATAGTTTTGCCCTTCTTTCCAAAATATCTATCCCCCATTGTATTACAAATCGGGCACGCTTGCAAGAGCCAGACTCTTTATGATAGAATAAAAGCAGATTTGAAGAGATTTTGCAGAGGGAGGAAGACTCGAAATGATAAAGACAATGAAAGACTGCGAACGCGATACCTGCCTGGCTGTGGCCGACATGATGGTAGCTGCGGCGAAAACTGCTCCGAAGGGCAGCGGAAAGGATACCGTAGAGGCCTGCGTACTCACCGGCGAAGACAAGGATGCTCTGGCGGCTGCCATGCGTGAGTTTGGAGAAGAGGTGGGAGAAGAGTTCATCATCCGCGATGCAGGCAATGTGGACAGCAGCCACTGCGTCGTAATCATCGGATGCAAGAGCACTCCGTTCGGTCTGCCGAACTGCCATATGTGCGGATTTGAAAACCGCGGAGAAATGAAAAAAGCCGGCACAAACTGTGTGTTCAATGTGACCGACCTGGGAATTGCTGTGGGTTCTGCAGTATCTATTGCAGCAGATCACCGCATCGACAACCGTGTTATGTACTCAGCCGGCAAGGGCGCTTTACGCATCGGCTGCCTGTCACCGGATGTGAAAATCATCTGGGGTATTCCGCTGGGTGCGGAATCCAAAAGCATCTATTTCGACAGAGGCCCTGGAGCGGTTCTGCGTTAATTTTCCAAATTCAATCCTGCATTACAAAACCGGCCTCGCCAATTGCGGGCCGGTTTTCTGTTTCCTGCTATTTAAAAAGCGGAGTGGAAAGGTATCTGTCTCCTGTATCGGGAAGGAATGCCACGACATTTTTACCCTGGTTTTCCGGTCTGTTTCCGACAGTCATAGCTGCATGAAGCGCTGCTCCGGAGGTGATGCCCACCAAAGTGCCTTCGCAGGATGCCATCTGGCGGCCGGCTGCGTAAGCTTCGTCCTCGGTAACTGTAATGATTTCATCGATGACGCTCCGATCCAGGATAGACGGTACGAAATTGGCACCAATTCCCTGCAGTCCGTGAGGACCTGCCTGGCCCTGACTCAGCAGAGGGGACCCAGCCGGTTCTACTGCAATGATTTTTATATCCGGATTCTTTTCTTTCAGGAAACTGCCCACGCCGGTAATGGTGCCGCCAGTGCCCACGCCGGCTACGAACACATCAATCTGTCCATCCAGCGCTTCCCAAAGCTCCGGCCCTGTGGTTTCATAATGCACCTTCGGGTTGGCCGAATTGTCGAACTGTCCCGGAATGAAGCTTCCCGGAATTTCCGCCGCCAGTTCCTCTGCTTTGGCAATAGAACCCTTCATGCCTTCTGCCCCCGGAGTCAGAACCACCTGCGCACCGTAAGCTGCCAGCAGGTTTCTTCTTTCCACACTCATGGTATCCGGCATGGTCAGAATCAGCTTATATCCACGAGCCACAGCAGCGGATGCCAGGCCGATGCCGGTGTTTCCGCTTGTAGGTTCGATGATTGTTGCTCCAGGCTGCAGCAGCCCACGCTCTTCCGCATCCAGAATCATGGCCAGACCCACACGGTCTTTGGCACTGCCAGCCGGATTCATGGACTCCAGCTTGCCATAAAGGCTAAAGCTCAGTTTTCTCTCCGCCATCATACGGTTCAGTTTTACCAGCGGGGTATTTCCCACCAGCTCCGTTACACTGTTATACACTTTCATGTCGTTCCTCCAGTTTTTCGAGAATCAGAATTGCAGTCAGCGCTGCGATACCACCGATACACCAGCCCGCCAGCACGTCGGTGAACCAGTGGACACCCACATAGAGGCGGCTCGGTCCCACGCCCACAGCCAGGAAGAGACAGATGCCCGACAAAACATTTTTTGCCAGGGGGTTCCGGCAGTGCCTGCGGATCAGGTAGAAGAGCAGACCGTAGACCGCTACGGATGTTGCAGAATGTCCGCTCGGGAAGGAATAGCCGCCCTGTTCCACCAGATGATACATCACGTCAGGACGCTGACGCAGGAAAATATGTTTCATGGTCTTATACACCGCCATGTCTCCGAGAGCTGTCAGTGTCACCGGCAGCCCATATTTCAGTCTTCCCGGAATCGGGGAAAGTATGAGCAGGGCGCAGAGAATCACGATGGTGATGGTGTCCGTGGTGTGGGTCAGCAGAGTAACCGCTACATTCAGGAAACCATTGCGGATACCCAGGAACCACTGCTGCACCGCCAGGTCCGCTGCTGTCACATAATCAGAACCCACTGCCGCCACCTTCCATGTGATGAAGCCGCAGACTGCAGCAAGTATGATAATGATGCCCAGAAAGGCACACCGTCTCGTCCTGTAATCTTTCATAACTTTATCTCCATTCGGTTATATACTTTTCTTTTACTTTAAACTCCCGGCCTGCTGACAGGTAGTTAAAAAAGTGCTAAGATAATTATACACATTTTTAGCACAATATGCGACAGCTTTATGTTACAATATTTGCGAAACAGGAGGTTGTTTTACATGAAATATATCCGATGCATTCCAGCTTATAAAGATTTCATTACAGCTATGTTCAAGGCTGAAAAATACAGAAAACCTATCGAAGAAAACCGGGCTGCCGGAAATTACGCAGAAGAACGAGAAAACATCCGTCTGGCCTGCCTGACTTTCGTAGACCATCTGATCGACAAGTGGGACTTCCATGTAAACGTAATTGGTGCAGAAAATCTGCCGAAGGAAGGTCCTGTGGTTTACATCGCCAATCACCAGTCTTATGCGGACGCCCTTGGAACCCTGAAAATGATTTCCGAGAATCACGCCATCGGCTATATCGGCAAAGACTACTTCGCTAAAATTCCTTACTTCGGCAAGTGGGTCACCCGTATCCGCTGTATCTACATCCACAGGGGCAATCCAAGAAACTCTCTCCGTGTCATCGGTGAGGGTGTGGAATATCTGAAAGACGGTTTCTCCATGGTCATCTTCCCGGAAGGTACCCGCAGCAAAGACGGCACCATAGCTGAATTCAAGCCAGGCAGCTTCAAGCTGGCCACCAAGGCACAGGTTCCAATCATTCCGCTGTCCATGAACGACGGCCGCCGCCTCTACGAAGACCAGGAGTACATAAAGAAGGGCAAAAAAATCGACATCATCGTCCACCCACCTGTCCAAACTGCGGGCCTCTCCCGTGCCGAACTGGCAGAAATCCCAGCCAAGGTAGAAGAAACCATCCGAAAAGGATTAGAGGAATTACAGGCGAAAGAAAATATTTAACTTCTGAAACAAAAGGGCCATTCAGCTTCAGCGAATTTGAAGCGGATGACCTTTTTCATTTCAATCTATTTTTTCCATCAAATCTTTAACCTGACAGCACAGTACATCGGAAAGCATAACCAGGTACTCAGTCTGCGCTTTGTTAATGTTTTTCTGCCGCTGTTCATACTGCTGTATGGTACGTATCGGAACGCCGGACAGTTCTGCAAGCTGCCGCTGGCTTAGTTCCGCTTGCTGACGCAAACGTTTCAGATTCGTCTCCGGCTGTGCAGCCCGGTATAATTCATTCATTCTATCCACAAATTGGCGGATATCCATTTCATGATAAGGTGAATACAATGCCATGATATCCTGTAACGGAACAGTCCGTACAATCTCATCAAACCCCATGGCTGTTTCCCACTGATAATGTGCCAGTGCCCAGCCTGTCCAGAATTCCTCGCTGCGGTCTGCTGTATACTTCGGTTTGATTCGATCATGGTGAATCCCAGCCTCTTCCAGCACCTTATATGCCAGCTCCACGCCGGATATTCCGGCAATCACAGTATAGTCCCCCTCCTCGAACCGCTCTGAAATACCGGACCGGATAAAGAGTTCAAAGAACCCCATCAGGTCAAGATTCAGGTCATATACCGCGAAATCCAGCATCCTTCCCAGGTTGGACTGAGCCTTATGAAGATATACTTTATCGTAAGCGCGGATCATCTGCCATCATCTCCTCATCCAGAATCTGTGTAATATATAAATCTCCCCGCTTGCGGCGGTTCCGTTCAACATCAAAATACTCACGGCGGGCTGTTTTGTCACGCAGCATTTTCTTTACATACCACTCGCTGCTTTCTGCAGTCTCACTTCCAGTAAACTGAATCCGCCGGAATGCCTCCGGACTCTTCAGCACAAACTGCTGTCCCAACTTCCCAAGATGCATGGCATTGTTGAGCTGACGGTATGAAATCGTACCGTTCAGAAAATCCTGTGCGAAAGAAAAATAACTGTCATCGGCACGGTAACCGATGATTGCATCGTATTTTTCATAATCTACTGCGAAAGCATGGGACAGATATTCTTTCGCCTCAAAAGCCAGACTGGATGGCGTATCAAACTCCCGGTTCTGAAGCAAAACAGCAAGCCAGTGCAGAATACAGTAATCCGGTCCATTCAGGTCAAGAATCTGAAGGCCGTCACACTCCAGTTCATAACAGTTGGCAAACCCATCCTGATTTTTCCCGACACCCCATTCCTTAGCCATTTCAACGCTTTCTGTACAATAAAACCCCAGTCCATAATCATTATATGCCTTTCCATACCCATATAAAGGCTTTTCAATTATCTTCGAAGAGCCGTGATAAAGTTTCCTGATCATAGTTATATCCTTCCCTTTCTTTTAAAAAATTATACTCCTACAGGAGTATAATTTCAAGAAAAAAATAATAGCGGCTGCGTGCTGTGCAAATGATTCCGCAAGGGGTACCCCGAGGACAAATGCGTACAGCATACAGCCGCTTATTATTGTTTTTCTAAATTACTTTTCTACCAGAATTACACCCTTATTCATCACGCCGTTAGGGTCCAGTGCTTCCTTGATCTTGTACATCAGTGGGTAGGAAGAGCCGTGTTCTTCAGGCATCCAGCGGGTTCTGTACTTACCGGAACCGTGGTGGTGTGCGATGGAACCGCCGAAACGCAGAACTTCTTCCATGATGATGCTAAGTACCTTGAAGTATTCGTCTTCGATTGCCTGAGGAGCGTGATCCTTCGCGATGTAGGCAAATTCGAAGTACAGGTTGGTACCGGTCACGTAGGAGTGGGAAGAGTGACCGCCGATCAGGTACAGGTTGTCGATTTCTGCAATCATACGTTCACGTACAGCATTGTAGATTTTGCCGATTACGGACCAGTTTGCGGAGATTTCGCAAGTGTCAACGACTGCGCCCAGATTGTAGTAAGTAGGCTGGTCGATGTAAGTGTGGCAAACATCGTTTCTGGTCTTGAACCAGTGTTCAACCGGCTTGGAGCCCAGATCCATCAGGCCGTACTTGGCAGCGATTTCTTCGATACCTGCTGCAGTTGCTTCTACCACGCCCTTAGGACCTTCTGCAATCAGCAGAATCAGAGCAGTGTTTGCAGGAGCGTCCAGCTTGATTACGTGTTCTACTTCTACAGGGTCGTGCAGTCTTACGACAGCTGGTCTGTAGCCGTCCTGCATGAAGTCACGGATGAAGTCCAGACCGGTCTGCATGCCGTTTGCACCGTATGCCTTCAGCCATCTGTTTTCAGGTCTGTACTTGAAGATCTTCATGGTTACTTCAGTGATGAAGCCGGTCATACCTTCGGAACCGATGAACAGGTGCTTCAGGTCAGGACCAACGGATCTTCTAGGGTTGTTCTTGATTCTGATAACTTCGCCGTCAGGCATTACAGCTTCCAGACCCAGCAGCAGATCTTCGATACCGCCGTACAGGGTGGAGAACTGTCCGATGGATCTGGTTGCTACCAGACCACCCAGGGAAGCCAGAGGCAGGGACTGTGGGAAGTGACCTGCAGTGTAGCCCATTTCGTTCAGCTGCTTTTCCATCCAGTCCAGAGAAGTACCGGATTTTGCAGTTACGTACATGTCAGTTTCATTCACTTCGATGATGCCGTTCATGTCGGAGCAGTCAACGATAACGCCGCCTTCTTCAGGCTCGATGCTCTTGGTTACGGAAGAACCGCCTGCTCTAGGAGTGATGTCTACTTTGTTTTCGTTCAGGAACTTGAGAACTTCCACAACCTGTTCAGTGTTCTGCGGACGAACCACACATGCACCGATGTTTACCATGTTGTTTCCGGAATGTCTCTGGAACTGACGGTATCCGATATAGTCCTTTGCTGCGTCCTGCAGTGCTGCCTTTTCAGTTACTACGTGGTCTGCACCTACGATATCAGAAAGGGACTTGATTAATAATTCTTTCTCCATTGTTCTATTTCCTCCTCAAAATCTTCATGGCCGGGGTGGCGGGAAGCCCGGCGGCCTCCCGCTCCGGCTTTTTCGGGTTTCTTAAACGTGTTTCATGGTTCTGGATGCCACGATGTCCACGCCGGTGCCGCAGATATCGGCAGCGATCACATCGCCTCTCTTGACAGGTGCCACAAGCTTGACAGCATAGAGCACATCCAGACACTGGCTGATCATGTTCTTTGGAATTTCTCCGGTGCTGGAAACGGACAGTCTTCTGTGGTGTCCGCCTTCGATGGCTACCGTAGTAGTCAGCATACGCATCGGATTGGTATATTCGTTCTTACCATGGTCGATGCCCCGCTTGCAGCCATGGCCGTCCACATGAATTTCGCCGCCTTCTTCCCATACAGTCAGTTTACAGCTGTTAGGGCATGCGATGCATACGAATTCCTTCTTATTCATTTTACTTGCCCTCCTTCATGTCTACGATTACATCCGCATTACCGGTCGCCTTCACGGTGCAGGAAATCATTTCCGGAGGTGCCACGAAAGGATGTCTGCCAGTCTGGGTCACCTGACCGTCTTCACTTACTTCCAGAACTGCCTTCTTATCTGGATGCTTTACTCTCATGTACAGCTGCACTTCGCATTCTTCACCCTTTACAATCTTCTGCGGAACGATGAAGTTTACATTTCCTGCAGGTACGGTGTGTACATATTCTGTACCTTCGCCGCCGGTCAGCTTGCCGTTCATGTAAGCCACTGCACCCTTTGCCGCGATTTCACCGGACTGGGAAACGTAGTCTACCAGGTCGAATACAACGGCTACGTTACCGCAGGCAAAGATACCTGGAACGCTGGTCATGAAGTGGTTATCCAGAACAGGACCTCTCGTTCTTTCATCCAGCTCGATGCCGCAGCCTACGGACAGTTCGTTTTCCGGAATCAGACCTACGGCCAGAACCAGCAGGTCGCATTCAATATATTCTTCGGTGCCCGGTATAATCTGGCGGTTTTCGTCCAGCTTCGCCACAGTCACGCCTTCAATTCTCTTCTTTCCGTGTACCTTTGCCACGGTGGTGGACAGGTGCAGCGGAATATCATAGTCGTCCAGACACTGCACGATGTTTCTGGTCAGGCCGCCAGGGCTTGGCATAACTTCGTAAACACCCTTTACTTCCATGCCTTCCAGAGTCATACGGCGGGCCATAATCAGGCCGATGTCGCCGGAACCCAGAATTACTGCCTTTTTACCAGGCAGGTAGCCTTCCATGTTGATGTATCTCTGTACAGAACCTGCAGTGAGAACGCCGGCAGGGCGGTAACCCATGAGCTGGATCTGGCTGGCTGTTCTTTCACGGCAGCCCATTGCCAGAATCACTGCCTTACATGCGATTTCCATCATGCCGTCTTTATTGTTGCATGCGTAGATAACCTTGTCTCTGGTCACTTCCAGAACCATGGTATCCAGCAAAACTTCGATATCGGTGTTTTCCAGTTCATCGATGAATTCCTGGGCGTATTCGTTGCCGGACATACGCTTGCCGAATCTGTGGAGGCCGAAACCGTCGTGGATGCACTGCTGCAGAATACCGCCCAGCTCCACGTCACGTTCGATTACCAGAACCTTTTCCGCACCTTCTTTGCGGGCCTGAATGGCTGCTGCCAGTCCTGCCGGACCGCCGCCGATGACAGCAATATCAAAATTCATTTTTTTCATTACTTGTCACCGCCTTCCTTTGCAGCCTGACGGGTTTCTTCAAAGAGAATCCGGCTTCCTGCATCCTTCAGATGGATTTCCGTCCATTCCTTACCCAGCTCTCTTGCCAGGATTTCTAGTACCTTTGGCTGGCAGAATCCGCCCTGACAGCGGCCCATACCTGCTCTGGTTCTTCTCTTGATGGCATCTACAGAAGTAGGAACCACGCTGGAGTTGATTGCATCCAGAATTTCACCTTCTGTAATCTGCTCGCATCTGCAGATGATTCTTCCGTAACGAGGGTCCTGCGCAATCAGCTGATCCTGTTCTTCACGGGACATGTGACGGAATTCCACTCTCGCTTCACGGTAAGGATTATAGTCTTCCTTCACTGCAGGTTCGCAGCCAGCTGCCTTTACGTCTTCAAGCCAGATTTCTTCTACCATCTTGGCGATAGCAGGAGCGGAAGCCAGACCAGGGGACTGGATTGCACCTACGTTGATGAAACCGTGGGTAATCGGAGACATTTCGATAACGAAGTCTTCGGAGTAGTCTGCAGGTCTTACACCGCAGAAGGTTTTGATGATATCCTTATAGCCTGTTGCTGCATTCAGGTTGGTTCCCATTGCATAAGCCAGGTCGTCGATGGTAGTGGTGTTGTCTTCCTTATCAGGAACTTCCGTTGCGGAAGGGCCCAGCAGAGACTGGTGTTCGGTGGTTACACACATTGCACCGCCCTTGGATTCCGCATTTTTCTTTTCCTGTATCAGATGGCTTCCGTCGTAAATCATGGTGACTCTGTCAAATTCCGGTTCGCTGTGTCTGTCCAGAATTGCCAGAGTACCCTTACGTCCATGGATGGTGTAGCACTTATCGCCTGCCATTGCAGAGATTTCGTCAGCATAGATACCTGCGCAGTTGATGACATGCTTTGCCTTGATGATACCCTTGTTGGTCACAACGCCCTGCACCTGGCCGTCTTCTCTCAAAACATCCGCTACGGTGGTGTTGAACATGAATTCTACGCCGTTGTCTGCCGCATTTTCTGCCAGCGCGATAACCACTTCGTAGGATTCCACCTGACCAAAGCTAGGGAAGAATGCACCGCCCTTGATATCCAGGTTTCTGTGGGCCAGCTTCGGTTCGATTTCCAGAGCACGTTCTGCGCTATAGAATACTTCCGGCTCATGAACGCCGTTCATCACTGCGATTTTGTAGGTCATTTCTGCGCCCTTCATAAGGCGTTCGTCCGTAACAACTGCCACACAGCCGCACCAGTCCAGAGCAAAATTCAGCTCGTCTGCCCACTGCTGGTACATGCGGTTTCCTTCGATGTTCAGCTTGGCCTTGAGAGTGCCAGGCTTTACTGCCATGCCCGGATGAATGTTTCCGTTATTGGCCTTGGATGCGCCTGTGCAGACGTCATCGCTCATTTCCACCACAGTCACGTTCATGTCGTATTTTGCCAGGGTACGCGCAATACCGCAGCCGATGACACCGGCACCGACAATCACCACGTCAGTTTCCTTTACGACACCTTTGGCTTCGCCGTCTGCCTTGGCCTGGCTGTAGTCCTTCTTCGGAATCACCAGACCCTTGACGGTCATTTCGTTTACTACGTTTTTTACACCTTCCTGCTTAGCGAGGAAGTGTCCCACGTCTACCAGCTGATTCCAGGATTCGCACTCGCCCTGGACGGTCACAATATTGCGGCCGTCCACGGTCAGTGTCATTTCGATTCCCGGAAAAGCTTCAGACGCAGCATGTCTGATTCTTTCAATCATTTTCTCAATCCTTCTTTTTGAATATTTTTATTACTTACCGTACTTGGCGTAGATTTCCTGTTCCTTGCCGTACAGTGGAACCAGCTTGCCGAAAATTTCCTTCCATACATTTTCGTACAGATCCTGATACAGAGCATGTTCTTCCATGTCAGGTTCGAAGCGGTCTCTTTCGTGAACCATATTAGCAGCAGCTTCATCGAAGTCCTTAAATTCACCCAGACCTACGAATGCAGCCATGGCAGCACCGATACCGGATACTTCATGTGTATGTACACGAACAACAGGAATACCGAACATGTTTGCAGTAATCTGGCAGATTTCGGAGCTCTGGGAACCGCCGCCGCCCAGACGGATTTCAGCAACCTTGAATTTACCTGCAGCTTCTGCCAGCTTGATGCCTTCCATCAGGGAGTAGTTGATACCTTCGATTACGGCTCTGTACATGTGGATTCTGCCATGGTAGTCAGCCATGCCTACGAAACCACCTCTTGCGAAAGGCATTTCAAAGTTTGGAGTGAAGTAAGGCTGGAACATGAGGCCGTCGCAGCCTGCAGGAATTTCAGCCATCTTTTCATTCAGAAGTTCGACTGCGGACTTGTTAGTTCCTTCTGCCGCAATCTTTTCCAGTTCCGCGAATTCCTTCTGGAACCAGGATACCAGCCAGTATCCACGGAAGATTTCATATTCCGGAGTGAAGCTTCCAGGTACTACGGATGGGTAAGGAGCCATACCCTTATGGAGTTCATAGTAGTCGGAGGAGTTGAAGTCCATGGTAGCCATGGTACCGAAGGACAGTGCAACCTGCTCCTTCTTCATGCAGCCCAGACCGATAACTTCACAGGCCTTGTCAGCACCTGCAGGATATACCGGAATGCCTTCAGGCAGTCCCAGATCTTCACATGCCTGCGGAGTCAGAGTACCAATCAGATTACCGGTTTCTACTACATCCGGCAGCATTTCAGCAGGAATATCGAAGATTGGACGTGCTACATCCTTTGGACCCTTCCAGGTTCTGGTCTTGTTATCAAATGGAATATGACCAACCAGGGAAGCAGCTGCATCAGCGAACTTGCCGGTCAGCTTGAAGGACAGGTAAGTAGGGAGCATGAGGAACTTATGTGTCTTTTCCCAGATTTCAGGCTGTTCTTCTCTGATCCAGTTGCACTGGGATTTCTTATACTGCAGATCGAAGAACTGTTCCAGCTTCATCATCTTCAGAACCGGCTTCATGGCACCAGGAATCTTAGGGCTGCCCTTCGCCTGTCTCTTATCCAGCCATACGATAGCAGGTCTCAGCGGCTTGCCTTCCTTATCTACACATACGGATGTGTCACGGATACAGGATACTGCGATGGCCTCTACCTTTGCGTACTGTACAGGCAGATCTTCTTTCAGCATTCTCGCGCAGCGTGCCATGGTGTTGTAGTACATGTCAGCATCCTGTTCAGCCCAGCCCAGCTCCGGAGAAACATAAGCAGGATCATACTGAATCTGCTTCTTTCCCAGGATTTCGCCGCCGTTGTTGATCAGCAGTGCTCTTGCACTCTGTGTACCTACGTCGAAAATTAAAACGTTTCTTTCCTGTCTTGCTTCCATGGTATTTTACCTCCAATAATAAAAATTCTCTATATCATGTTTAAGCAACAATAAAAGACTTGATTAATAGAATTTCATGGTCCGGCGTCCGTCCAGCACTTCCTGCTGGATCCGGCTGATTTCCGGTCCGTTGAAGTATTTCTGCAGCAGCCTTCCGGTTCCGTAATCGCTGTGCCGTACCAGCACCACAGGGGTATTGGTTTCCTCCGCACTGAATCCTTCAACCTCTGTCAGCGGCACTGCCCCCAGACCAAGCTTTTCTGCATCCGTATTCCACCCTACGCCACGGAACACGGTGCAGTCGATTCGCCCGCTCCGGACGATATCCTCAAACCCGATGAACGGGAACTCCACGATTTCCACATTTTTCCCTTCGCAAAGCTTCTCCGTCAGAACTTTCTGGTCCATGCACACAGGGTCAACCCCCACACGCATGCCGTCTTCAATCTCCCGGTTCTCCGGATTCATGAAATAGAGCATATATTCCTGACAGTACTGGGATCCGGTCAGTTCCGCACAGATTTCCAGTTCGTCGCTTTCCGCCATGTGAATCATGGCTGCACTCTTTGAGAGAATCATGAAATCGTAAACGCCCTTCTTCAGAGCATCCACCCGCTTTACCGAACCGCTCATATACGCAAAAGAGAACTCTATGGGTGCCTTCCCCAGGACTTCACAGACTGCAGTGGCAAGACTGGTAAAGTGTGGTGTCATGGGAATCGGCATGCTTCCGGTAATAGCACCCCAGCCGGTATGGCTGTAGAGTTTTTCTTCATCTTTGGACGTCAGGTAGGTTCCCAGCACACCACGTTTTTCCATGGCGATGCTTCCGTCTTCCGTCAAAACTTCCAGTGCATTCTGCACGATTCCCCGGGAAACATCGAAGGTTTCGGTGTATTCGTTAATCGTCGGAATCTTCTCTCCGATATCTGTAAGGAAGAGGTCTCTGGCCATGCGGATCAGGGTCAGGGCCGTCTTCTTATACATACTCATATTCGCAGCTGCCATTTTACCGCCGTCCTTCCTTCAGCAGGTGAGCGGCCACAACCGTGCGCTGCATCTCTCCCGTACCTTCGATAATCTGGAACACTCTGGCATCACGCAGAAGTTTTTCTGCAGGGAAGTGGGTCATAAAACCATATCCCCCGAAAACATCCATGGCACTTCCGGTCACTTCGATGGCGGTATCCGCCGCAAAGGCCTTAGCCATAGCCGCCTCTGCGCTGAAGTCCATTCCTGCATCCATTTTCTGCAGTGCATGAGCCGTCAGCTGACGGGCTGCCTCGATCTTTATCTGCATATCGGCCAGTCGGAACTGAATAGCCTGGTTTTCTGTGATGGCCGTTCCAAACTGTTTCCGTTCTTTTCCGTATTTCATTGCTTCTTCCATGGCCCGCTGCGCAGTCCCCACTGCCATGGCTGCCATGAGCGCCCGGCCTTCATTGAGGGCTGCCAGGATTGCTTTCATGCCGTGTTTCGGGTCATGCTCTGCCGCCGGACCACCGATGAGGTTTGCTTCCGGAGTTCTGCAGTAGGAGAAATCTACACTGCAGGTATCGCAGCTTCGGATTCCCAGCTTTTCTTCCGGTGCTCCTGCAGTAAGTCCTTCGTTACCGGCATCCACCAGGAAGAGGGACGGAGTCCCCGTTTCATCGGATATTCCCGCCACCACATAAAAGTCTGCGGTGGAGCCGTTGGTAATGAACTGCTTGGTACCTGTGAGCATCCAGGTCTCATCGGCCATATGGGATGCCCGCAGTTTCATCGCAGCAGCGTCAGAACCCGCACCTGCTTCGGTCAGACAGAAAGCACCAATCTGACCTTCTGCGATACGTCCGCAGATTTCTTCTTTCTGCTCTTCTGTGCCGCCTGCCAGCACTGCCCGCAGTGCCAGATTGCTTCCTGCGATGCTTACCGCAAGACCCGCATCCGCTTTTGCGATTTCCTCCAGAACTGCCGCAATATCCACTGCCTCAAGTCCCAGACCGCCATAACACTCCGGAATGGTCAGGCTGTAATATCCCATTTCACGCATCATCTGCAGAATGTGCTCAGAAGCATGGCCTTCGCGGTCCCACTGAACACTCTGCTTATATACTTCCAGTTCGCAGAACCTGCGTACATCATGAACCAGTTCCGCACCTGTTTCGGTCATCAGATATGCCATCCTACACCTCCTGTTCTATCTGCTGTTCCAGGGCGGTCAGAATTTCCAGACAGTCAGCCACGATACCTTCGCTGCAGCGTCCGAAAATCTGTGCTTTCGGATCATTATTCACAGCGATGAGCCGCTTGGCTCCCGTTGCACCGGCCATGAGAGGCGCCGCACCGGATACCCCGAAAGCAATGCACACGTCCGCTCCCAGAATGGAACCGGACAGGCCCACTACTTTATCGTAAGAAGCCCAGCCTGCCATAGCCACAGGACGGGTACAGCCGCAGGATGCCCCCAGTTTTTCCGCCAAAGCTTCCAGTCTCTCAAAGTTTGCCTTCGTACCCAGGCCCTTACCGCCCAGCAGCACCAGTTTCGCTGCGGACAGGTCTTCTGTTTTCACGATTTCTTCTGTATGAAGGAGTCCGGAAGGTTCATGAACAGCTGTCAGGCTCATGCCATCTGTCAGGGTAATTCCCAGCTGGGTCGCCATCGCAGCCATTTCTTCCAGACAATCTTTTTTCTTTTCATCGAGAATCAGCACATCCCCGTTTTCCAGAGGAAAGAGTCCGTCCAGGTGGGTGCTGTAGAGTTTTCTCTTCCCGTGGAGCTTTCCATCTGCCATTTCCAGACCGATAATATCAGTGTGGCAGGTGAGACCTTTTGCAGCAGCATAGACTTTTCCTGCCGTCTGCACTTCCAAACCTCCGCAGAACAGGGTCAGACATTCCATCTTATTCATCATTCAGTCTCCCCCTTCAAAACTCCCAGCAGGAACCCTGCCGTTTCTTCTGCTGATTTGTATTCAAGGAAGCTGCATTCCGCTTCCGTTTTTTCCATTCGAAGGATAGGCTCTTCCCCGGCAAAATCTGCCTTCTCCGGTTCATATTCACTGAAGACACGTTTCTTCGCTTCCATACGTGCTTTCAGAGGGAAGAGTCTGAGATAACTAGCTTCCGCATCGCCCACGGTACACACTGCACCGCTGCTGACTGCGTACTGCTTCAGGAAACCTGCTTCTTTGCAGGTAATTTCTGCTCTGCTTTCGGCATCATTCCAGGACGCAGACACCGCTTCCGGATAAAGTTCCGCTCCCAGTTCACCTGCCAGATAGGCCGGCACCATGCCGCTGTCCCCCGGGCCCACCATACGTCCTGTGAGAATCAGATCCACAGGATGCTCGGTGAAGTAGGATGCCAGAGATTTTGCCGTGTTTCGCGAGACGAAACTTTCACATGCAGGAAGCAGAACCACATCATCGTATCCCGCAGCAAAAAGAGCCCGCAGAAGGGACTCGCTTACCGCACCTTCCGGTGCGCCGCAGGTCACTGCCACCGTCTCCGCCGTCTGCCCCGCCGCCTTCAGACTGTCCGCCATGCGAAGCCCCATTTCCAGAGCCGCCTCGTCAAAGCATCCATACATCTTCTTGGCATAGGTGAAATCCAGCTGATTGGGATTTTCCCATTCCTCCGCCAGCAGGGTTTCATAGTCAGGTACAATTTTAAAACACACACCAATTTTCAAACCGGAAACCTCCTGATATATCGTATAAACCGTAAATTTACAAAAAAATGTACACTTAACTGAAGTATACTCCTTTCAGTCAGTAAAGTCAACGGCTGCAGCAGTCTTCACTCAATGAAAAAATCCGGCCCGCACCGGCATCAGCCAGCCCGGACCGGAGTCCCAGTTTCTCAGTTTATAATTTGTATACTGCTCTATTCCCCATGTCCATTGGCACCACTGCGGTGTGCCACTTCCACATGGTATAAGATTCACCAGTCGCCAAATCCGTAACTGTACCGCAGTTTTCCGTATCATCATGACTTCTCAGAATTGCATCGCTCAGCTCACTCAAAGCTTCTGCGTCAAACACACTGCCATCAGCCAGCCATGCCCGTTCCACATTCTTTTCCATCAAGACTTCCATATCGCTGCAGTTCGGCACGGTAGTCAGGATGGTAACCATCTGTGCTTCCGCTTCAGGATAATCCGCAATTGCCAGCCGGTACTCCTTGTCCCCGATTACAAAATTATATCTTGCATCTCCAAGGGAGAAAACAGCATTCTCACCAACGCGGCCGACCAGTTCCTGCACTGCAGCCTTCCGGCTTTCACACTCCGTGAACCCGTCCATCTCAGTCCCCAGCAAAATCTCCATAATCCGGCTCTTCTCATCTTCCGTAGTCTGTGCGTACACATTGCCCCCTGCGAACCTTATGGACGTGGTGTCCGCATACACACCCAGCGGAGCATCCGCCATGCCCGGAATGAAATCATCCAGCTTCGTCACCCCATCATCCGGTGTACCGCAGCCAGCAAGGCCGGCACATACTGCAAATATGAGCAATATCTCAAACACTTTCTTCATAATCTTCCCCCCTATGGCAAAACTATCTTAAGAAAATCGCATGATACACCGGTGTCGTTCCTGCATCGCTGCCTCCCAGACTTTTAATCAGAAAATATGCCAGCACAAACAACCCAACATAAAAACCGATTATAATAATCTTCTCATATCGTTCTGCTTTTTTCCGGTCCCACTTCAGAGTTATTTTCTTTAACTGCGGTGCAATCAGCCGCCCTGCAGTGATGAAAATGAAAATAATCACATAGTTCCGCAGAGCCTGCATCAAGACCGCTTCCACAATTCCTGTCTCCGGTGTTTCATAGAACTTCAGCATGATGGAAAGAAAAGCACCCAACACTGCATAAACTGCGTTTTGTCCCAGAAA
>JAFYNS010000047.1 GCA_017556505.1 Bacillota bacterium
GGCCTGTCTCTATCAGTCTGTTCCAGTGTCTTCCTTTGAGACAGTGTTGGCGAAAACTGTGGTAGGGGTAGTCAGCTTTTTAGTTCCAATGGTTGTTTCGCTTCCAGTCAGTGGTTTGAAGTCCTTGCTGAATGATACGCAATATGAAGTGTACGAACAGTTGAATTTAAAGGGGCTGATTAATATGGAAGAAACAAGTAGGGTCTTGTATATTCTCAGTATGGTGGCTCTTGCATTTCTGATCTGCGGCATTGCACTCTTTGGCGTGGCAGTGGGAAATCGTGCCCGGGGAAACCGTGAGAAGAAACCCAATACAGCTACAGCGGTACTGGTTATCGGTGTTATGCTGCTGGTACTTTACGGAATCACGTGGATTATGGAACAGATTCAGTTCGCCAGCCCGCTGCTGCGGGAAATTTTGGGACTGGTGGGATGCACCATTGGGGCAGGCGGTCTGTTCTGGCTTAATGTAAGGGCACTGGATAAGTGGTACAGTATCTGATACCGGAAATTGAATAAAAAACTAATAAATCCGGTATGCGCAGAGCAGAAAACAAACGGAAACTCCGAAAAAACGGTGTTTTGAATCAAACTTTATTAAGAAATTAAAGAAAATCTCACAGATTTGATGACATTTATCAAAATCTGTGAGATTTTTATTACTGATCATATGAATTTATACCGGATTTTAAGTAAAAAATGATGAAATCCGGTACGCCTACTAGTTTTAGTGATGGCAACCGCAGCCGCATTCATGGCCGTGTTCGTGATCATGCTCATGATGGTGGTCATGATCATGATGGTGGTCATGGTGATGGCCGCCGCAGCCGCATTCGTGGCCGTGTTCGTGATCATGCTCATGATGATGTTCATGGTCGTGGTGGTGACCGCCGCAGCCACAGCCTTCGCCGTGTTCATGATCATGATGATGGTGATGATGATCACAGTTTGGCTCGTTTCCTGCGTCCAGAGTGCCTGCCAGCAGAGCGGCTACTGCAGCATCTGCATCACCGGAAACGCCTGCATAAACTTCGATATCTGCGTTATCCAGAGCAATTCTTGCACCCATGCCCATGCCGCCGCAGATCAGTGCGGAGACACCGGTCTCTGCCAGGTAGCCTGCCAGCGCGCCGTGGCCAAAACCATCGTTTCCGATTACTTCGCTGGAAACAACTGCACCGTCTTCTACGGTATAAATCTTAAACTGTTCGGTACGTCCGAAGTGCTGGAAAATCTGACCGTTTTCGTAAGTTACTGCAATTTTCATACTGTTATTCCTCCTCATTCTGACAGCGGCGGCAGCTGCAGCCCCGTCCTCTGCCTTCACACAAAATATAATTTCCGCCTTCAATGCGAAGCTGGCGGCTTTCACACAGAGCCTGTGCCAGTTTCCGGCGGGCATTTTCATAGATGGCCTGCACCGTGGTTCTGGCTACATCCATGCTGACTGCAGCTTCTTCCTGAGTATAGCCAAGAAGATCCATCAGGCGGATAGTTTCATATTCGTCCAGGGTCATGGCCACAGGATCCCGGCTGTCATGGCCGGTCTGGCATCCGATTGGTCCGAAGCTGAGAGCTCCCGGCAAAGCACAGATGCGCCGTCTCTTACATGGTCTGGGCATGGCGGCTCCTTTCTGACATATGTCATTTATTTGATATCTTCAGTATACGCTCATTCCTGACATAAGTCAATAACAAAACCGTGGTAGAGGAAAAGAAATTGTGGTAAAGTATAGACAGTGAAAAAAAGATATTTTGCGGGGAGGAAAAACCATGGCTGTAAAATTAAATGAAAATAAAGAAATCGTGGCGGACATCCGTGAGGGACTGAAGCGGACAGGCGGTTACTGCCCATGCCGTCTGGAACGGAGCGAGGAAAATAAATGTATCTGCCAGGAGTTCAAGGATCAGATTGCAGACCCGGATTTTGAGGGGTACTGCCATTGCATGCTGTATTATAAGAGCAGAGATTAAACGCCAAACATGCCGGAAGGGAAACCTCCGGCATTCTTTTTTAATAATTATTTATCGAATTGCGATAAAAATATATTGACATTTCGCATCAACGGGCATACTATAAAAGTACAGAAGGAGGTGCGGAATATGACGCAGAAGAAACTTGCAGATTTGCTGAAAGTGATTTGTATCGGACTTGCCATCATTGGGGCGGTGGTATATTTTCTGGTTCTGCCGACCGTGGGAAAGAATCTGGTGGAGGACACCGGACTGGTGAGTGCATTCTGGCCGTGGCTTTTATTCCTTTGGGGGACAGGAATTCCGTGCTACCTGGCACTCTTTGAGTTCTGGCATGTATGCGGCGAGATAAAGGCTGACAATTCGTTCTGCGAAGAAAATGCAATTCGAATGATGAATATTGCACTGCTGCTGTTAGGGGATGTGGCATATTTCTTTGCAGGGAACGTTCTTTTCCTGGTGCTTGGCATGAATCATCCGGGTATTTTCCTGATTTCTCTGGCTGTTGACGTATTCGGTGTGGGTATTGGCGTGGCGGCTGCGGCACTGTCCCATCTGGTGTACAAGGCGGCGGTCATTCAGGCAGAAAATGACCTGACGGTATAGGAGGGGCCCATGATTATCGTAAATATTGATGTCATGCTGGCCAGGAGGAAGATGAGCGTCACGGAGCTTTCCGAGCGTGTGGGCATCACCATGGCCAACGTTTCGATTTTAAAAAACGGGAAGGCGAAAGCCATCCGTATTGAGACACTGGACAAAATCTGCCGTGCCCTGGATTGCCAGCCCGGCGATATACTTGAGTGGGTTCCGGGGGATGAGGGAAACTGGGAGAAATAAGAATATGCACAATAAGGACATATAGAGGAAAGAAAGTCTTCGGACTTTCTTTTTTTGTGTGTTTATTTCGTGCTGTTTCTTAGCATTTTCTTGACACATTTTTACCAGTTAGGTATAATTTATCTGTTAACTTTTTTTTGCATTTTGAAGTTTATGACAGGAGGAAATCGACTGATGCGAAACAAATATCAGCAGATTCAGGCTCACTTTTTCGAGCTTTCCCTGGGGCTGTTTGCCGTCTGGGTGCTGCTTTCCGGACAGTTTGAAGGAAAGTTTCTGCTTATCGGCCTTTGCTCATCTCTTGCCATTGCGTATATCTGCTACCCGCTGCTGAATATAACCAATGAGCGGACGGGAAAAGTATATTTTGTATTTGGCTTTAATTTTCTGAAATTGTTTGTATATTTCTTGTGGCTTGTAAAAGAAATTGTGAAAGCCAGTGTGGAAGTTGCATGTCTGGTGTTCCGCCCGAGAATGGATTATGAACCACGAATGGCTTATTTTTCCATGCCTTTTGAAAATCCCATGGCCAGCGTAATTCTGGCATTTTCCATTATCCTTACACCGGGAACGATTACTGTGGACGTGAATGACGACGGTATTTTTGAGGTACATGCACTGACAAAGGGCATGGCAGAAGGGCTTATGGAAGGAACTATGCAGCGTAAGGTTGCTGCTCTGTTCGGTGAAACCTGTGAGTTCACACCGATGCCGGAAGCGGAAACTACACATATTCCAAAGGAGGTGTGCTGATATGATGGAAACATTCTTTTTATGTATTATGATCGGTATCATTGCACTGACCTTCCTGATGCTGATATTCCTGTTTAAGGGAAACAGCGTATATGACAAGCTGATTGGTATTCTGGTCATGTCCACCAAGGTAATCCTGATTCTGATTCTGATTGGGTTCGTGGACGGACGCCGGGATATGTATGTGGATATTGCTATTTCTTATGGGATCCTGGGCTTCCTCAGTTCTGTAATACTGGCCAAGTTCCTGGGACAGAGAGGAGGACGGAAACATGGAAATTAGAAATATTCTGACCATTCTTTTCATTTCTGCCGGATTCCTGTGCTTCGCAGCATCCACCATCGGCGTATTCCGTATGAAGGACTTCTACTGCCGCTCTCATGCGGCAGGTATCTGTGGCTCTGCCGGTCTGATTTTCAGTGGGCTGGGATTGTTTATATATGAGGGCGTAAATATTACCGGCATCAAAATTTTGCTGGTAATGCTGGCTGTCTGCCTTTCCAGTCCGATCGGCACCCATATTATCTGTAAGGTTGCTTATAAGCAGGCACTGGCTGCTGAAGCAGAATGTGCCTGTAATCGTGTAGAAAAGAAGGAGGAAAACTGATATGCCTGTATTACTGCTGGAAGGTCTTCTGCTGCTGGCACTGATCAGCATTTCCATCTGTATTATTTTTGAAAAAAATCTGCTGTCCTGCACCATTATTTACTGTGCGTTCAGCTTTGCAGCCATGCTGCTTTATATCATGGTGGGTGCTGCCGACGTTGCTTTTACGGAAGCGGTTATCGGTACGATTTCCACCGTATACTTCGTTATTGCAATCAAGTCAATCAACAGGCGGTGTAAATA
>JAFYNS010000048.1 GCA_017556505.1 Bacillota bacterium
TAGTTTACGAAGAAGAATTCATCGCAAACTTTGAAGAAATCTCCAAGGCTTACGTTGCAACTGCTCTGGCAGTTAAGGGTGTAGTAGTTCTCACTCCTGAAGCAAAACAGCCTTTTGAAATCAAGGCAAGAGAAATCGTTGTTGAAGCAACTTCAACTCCTGACTATCCGCTTCAGCCAAAGAGACACTCCATGGAATTCTTAAGAGAAATCGCTCACTTAAGACCTAGATCAAACCTCTTCTCCGCAGTTTACAGAGTACGTTCCCTGGTTGCTTATGCAATTCACCAGTTCTTCCAGGAACAGCACTTCGTATATGTTCATACACCAATCATCACAGGCAGTGACTGTGAAGGTGCAGGCGAAATGTTCAGAATCACTACTTTAGACATGGACAATCCGCCTAGAAAAGAAGATGGCTCCATCGACTACAGCCAGGACTTCTTCGGTAAGGAAACAAGCCTTACAGTATCCGGTCAGCTTCAGGGCGAAACATATGCACTGGCATTCAGAAACATCTACACATTCGGACCTACTTTCCGTGCGGAAAACTCCCACACACAGCGTCATGCTTCCGAATTCTGGATGATCGAGCCTGAAATCTCCTTTGCTGACCTTCAGGATAACATGGAACTTGCAGAAGCAATGATTAAGCACATCATCAACTACGTGCTTGAAAATGCTCCTGAAGAAATGCAGTTCTTCAACAGCTTCGTGGACAAGGGTCTCCTCGACAGACTTAACTCCATCGTAAACGCTGACTTCGGCCGCGTAACTTACACAGAAGCAGTTGAACTTCTTAAGAAGTCCGGCAAGGAATTCCAGTACCCTGTTGAATGGGGTATTGACCTTCAGACTGAACACGAAAGATACCTTACAGAAGAAATCTTCAAGAAACCTTTATTCGTTACAGACTATCCTAAGGATATCAAGGCATTCTACATGCGTCTTAACGACGACGGCAAGACAGTTGCAGCATGCGACCTTCTCGTACCTGGCGTTGGCGAAATCATCGGCGGTTCCCAGAGAGAAGAACGATTCGACGTGCTCACAGCAAGAATGGCTGAACTTGGTCTCAAGGAAGAAGATTACTGGTGGTACCTTGACCTCCGTAAATACGGCGGCGTAAAGCACGCGGGTTACGGCCTCGGCTTCGAAAGAATCATCATGTACATTACTGGCGTTTCCAACATCAGAGACGTACTCCCATATCCAAGAACACCAGGTTCTGCAGAATTTTAAATTAATTTGTTACAAAAAAAATCACACTTCTAGTTGGAGAGGTGTGATTTTTGTTTTCGGGAGATGATATGAAAATTGCACCAGTAATCATCTACATCGAAATGAATATCCGAAGAAAAACCTTTCAGAAAGAAAGACAAATACAATTGCAGCTGATACAAGAGGTTCCAGCATATCTATAAGCAGTCAACGCAACAATGTAAAGTACATGCGATAACAAGTATAACTACGCTAACGGAAAACTGATTAAATAATGAGCCGTCCTGTTCTGGTTATTCTCTGATTTATTTGCTGTTATTTGCCTGTACGATACCTTGCTTTTTTTAACTGGAAAGGTTATGATTAGAACGATGGATCTTTCAGGAGGAAAGGAGCAGATTATGAAATTCGACACACTTTACATAAATGGTAAGATTTTTACATCAGACGATACTATGCTACACGCAGAGGCAATGGCTGTAAAAGACGGCCGGATTGCATGGGTGGGTACAGGCGAACAGGTACAGACCCTTCGCATGGAAGACGAAACAACCAGGGTTGTTGATTTTGGCGGGAAGCGGGTTCTGCCTGGATTCGTGGACTGCCACATGCATGCAATTATGCTGGCAGATTTTGCAAAACAGATTTCTGTGCTGCCTCCTGACATCTATTCAATAGAAGACCTTAAAGATGCTATACATAAAGTACGTAGCAACCAGGAAGAAGGACAGTGGATTATGGGATGGGGTTATGACGAAGGGAAATTAGCCGAGAATCGTGCACCAAACCGACACGATCTTGATGCCGGCTGCAGCGATAGTCCTGTAGTTGTGCAGAGAAGCTGTACTCACATCTGGTCAGCTAATAGCAAAGCCCTTGAGATGGCTGGTATTACTAAAGATACACCAGATCCTGAAGGCGGCAGAATAGGACGCGATGAAAATGGAGAACCGGATGGAATTCTCTATGAAAAAGCCTTTGTTCTGGTACAGAAACTTTTGCCGGTAAAAACCGAAGATGACAGAGCGGCAGACGTTGCAGACCTTGGGGAAATACTGGTTTCACAGGGGGTCACAACTGTAACGGAGCTGATGGAAAACGGCAGGATGAATTTTGATAATGTTTTCGGAAAGGCCATTGCGCTGGGCTTAAAAAACCGTGTATCATGCTACTACCTCTGGAGAATTCTGGAGGAAGAGCCGGAACTGGTAACCGACAGCCCTAACCTGAACAGTGAAGGACAGGTTAGGATTGCAGGGGTTAAACTCATCGGGGATGGAAGTGTTGCCGGCAGAACTGCATGGTGCGACATGCCGTATAAGCCTGTACCGGACGATAATGGCAACATTCCTGCAGAACCGCAATACGGTATACCTGTGTGCTCTGAAGATGAAATAATTGCAGCCCGTGAGTTCTGCAAAGCAAACAAGTGCCAGCTTTCTATCCACTGCATGGGTGCCCGAACCATAGATCGCGCAGTCGGACTGACATGGCAGGAGAAACCATGGATGGATAATCCGGAAGTTCCGTCTGTAAGACTGGAGCATGTGACCATGCCGACGAAAGAAGCTGTTGAACGCAGTGTTAAGGCGGGTATTGCCTGGGCAACACAACCTATTTTCATGTATTCAGAAATTGAAAGTTATCAGAAAAATCTGGAGCCGGAAAGAATCAGTGAAATATACAATATTGCAGACTGGAGAGAAGCAGGCGTGCGGATGGCTTTCAGCACAGATGCACCGGCAACAAGTTGGGCGACGCCGTCAGAGCCTTTTGCAAACCTTAAAGGTGCTGTAACAAGAAAGGCGTGGAATGGTGAAGACTGCGGACAGCGCCACAAAGTAGACATTGAAACAGCAATAAAGCTTTAGACCCGTGAAGCGGCACCTATAGCAGGCTTTACTGATGTGGGAATGCTCAGAGAGGGTTATGCGGCTGACTTTATAGTATTGGACAGAGATGTTCTGACAATTCCTGCAGAAGAAATTGACCAGGTAAAGGTTGAAAAAACCTGGATAGGAGGAGAGCAGGTATATTGCAGAATATGACGGACACAGACCATTGCAGGAGGTAAAAAAATGAATGAACGGGCAAAAGGGTTTGCCTTTGTGATAA
>JAFYNS010000049.1 GCA_017556505.1 Bacillota bacterium
CTGATTATTGCGGGAGAAGTTATTAAAGATCTGGCAGGAGTTACGAGATAGAACATGACACTTGAGAAATTTAAAAAATTCATAGAAAAAGAGACTGTACTGGTCATCGCCTTTTTCCTGGCGGTTCTGTCCTGCCTGGCAATCCGCCCATCGGTGTCGGAACTGGCAGGTTACATAGATTTTCATGTGCTGGGTGTGCTTCTCAGCCTGATGATGGTGGTAGCTGGCCTGCAGAAGGTGGGCGTCTTCGACTTTATCGGTATCAAGCTGCTGACTCATGTGGCAGACACCCGTGCCATCGTCATGGTACTGGTGATGCTCTGCTTCTTCCTCAGCATGGCGTTTACCAATGACGTGGCTCTGCTGACTTTCGTGCCTTTCGCCATCTTCGTGCTGGAAAAGGCCGGCCATCCGGAGCTTCTGGTTTCAGCTATCGTACTTCAGACCATTGCGGCCAACCTGGGCAGTATGCTGACTCCCATCGGTAATCCGCAAAATCTCTTCATCTACCAGTACTACGGACTGGAGCTTTCTGAGTTCGTCGAAACGGTGCTGCCATATGCTGCTCTGTCTTTCGTACTGCTGGTGGTTCTGGTGCTGACCAGTAAGAAGGAGAATGTGAAGCTGTCTGAAACCGACTTTGCGGCTGTAAATGCAGAATGGGGTAAGGCGGGTGCTTATACCCTGCTGTTCCTGGTGGCGATTGCGTCAGTTCTGGGATTCTTCCACTGGCTGGCTGTGCTGATGTTTATCGTGGGTGCTATTGCCATGATTGACAGGGGAATCTTTAAGAATGTGGACTACTGTCTGATCCTTACCTTTGTATTCTTCTTCGTGTTTATCGGAAACATGGGAAGCATTCCTCTGATCCGTGAGATTCTGGGAAGTCTGATTGCAGGAAATGAAGTACTGGTGGGTATAGCTGCCAGCCAGGCTATCAGCAACGTTCCGGCGGCCCTGCTTCTGTCTGAGTTCACAACAAACGGCAAAGATCTGCTGATTGGCGTCAATCTGGGCGGCCTGGGAACTCTGATTGCTTCCATGGCCAGCCTGATTTCCTATAAGCTGTTTGCACACCGTTATAATGATCTGAAGGGAAAATACTTCCTCTGGTTCACCGTAATGAATCTGGCATTTCTGGCAGTGCTGTGCGGGCTTCGGATTATACTGTAAAAAATTTACTTGAAATTTACATGGAAATAGTTTATCATGTTATGGTAGATACACTGCTGTATCAGATTAACGCCCCTTCAGGAAGAAGATGGTGCCTTTCAGAAGAGAGGGTATAAAGACAGCAAGTGTTCTGTTGTGTTATATTTGAAATGTTGAATTGCTGCCACGAAGGCCGCATCCGGACTGAAGTCCGCCTGCAGCTTCGTGGCTTTTTATATGCGGCATGGTTTCTGCTTGTTAAAGAAACAGAATGACTGGAAAGTGGGGAACACGTGATGACCTTAAAAGATTTTTTCGTTGTGAATCCCAGGGTAGCCCTGGCATTCAGCGGAGGAGTGGATTCTGCCTATCTCCTCCATGCAGCCCTGGAACACGGGGCTGAGGTGAAGGCATATTTCATAAAAAGCCAGTTTCAGCCGGAATTTGAGCTCGAGGATGCCTGCCGTCTGGTAAAGGAACTGGCGGAACGGTTTGGATGTGATGAAGAAAAACTGATGCAGGTGGTTCCTCTGGATGTTCTGGCCTGTGAAATGGTTGCGGCCAACCCAGCGGACCGTTGCTACCACTGCAAGAAAGAAATTTTCAGAGCACTGATGGAGGCAGCAGAAGCAGACGGTTTTACGGTAATCATAGATGGAACCAATGCTTCCGATGAAGAAGGAGACCGTCCCGGCATGCGTGCACTGAAGGAAATGGAGGTGAAATCTCCACTCAGACTCTGCGGACTGACCAAGGAGGAAATACGCAGACTTTCGAAAGATGCGGGACTCTTTACCTGGGACAAACCGTCCTATGCCTGCCTGGCTACACGGATTCCTGCCGGCAGATGCATCACTGCAGAAGATCTGGAGCGGGTGGAAACGGCAGAGGCGAATCTGGAACGTCTGGGCTTCCGGGACTTCCGTGTACGTCTGTATCACGGAGCCGCCCGAATTCAGGTAAAGCCGGAGCAGATGGAACTGGCCATTGTGAAACAAAGGGAAATCCTGGAGCAGATGAAACCGCTGTTTGCAGAGATTTTGCTGGATATGGAGGGAAGATAGATGGAAAAGTTTGAAATAAAGGAGATGCTGGAGGCAGTGGCTGCCGGAACCACTTCGGTAGAAGAAGCCATGCTGCAGCTGAAGAAGGCACCTTTTGAGGAAATTGGCATTGCATCGCTGGATCACCATCGGGGATTGCGCCAGGGCGCATCGGAAATCGTATATGGTGCATCGAAAACGCCGGAACAGATTGAACTGATCTGCCGGACTCTCTGGAACGCCGGACAGAAATCCATTATGATTACCCGTATGAAGCCGGAAGCGGTACAGCTGCTGGAAGGGACGGAAGACCTGCCGTTTACCTATTATAAGGAGGCTCGCATGGGCCTGGTAGGACAAATGCAGACCCCGCGTCAGCCAGGCTACATTTTGGTTGCAACCGGCGGAACCAGCGATATTCCTGTGGCAGAAGAAGCGGCCCTGACTGCAGAAATTCTGGGTAATAATGTAAAGCGAATTTATGATGTCGGCGTAGCCGGGATTCACCGCCTGCTGTCTCATACCGATGAAATTATGAATGCCAGAGTCATCATTGCTATTGCAGGTATGGAAGGGGCCCTGGCCAGTGTTATCGGTGGTCTGGCTGACTGCCCGGTCATCGCGGTACCTACCAGCGTGGGTTATGGCACAGCGCTGGGCGGTGTAACTGCGCTTCTTTCCATGCTGAATTCCTGTGCCAGCGGAGTCAGCGTGGTAAACATCGACAATGGCTTCGGTGCAGGTTATCAGGCTCACCTGATTAACAATATGGAGGGTTAGTTATAATGAAAACATTATATATTCA
>JAFYNS010000050.1 GCA_017556505.1 Bacillota bacterium
ATATACTGCCATGGTTTTCCCCATGGCTCCCGTTCCTACAATTCCCAGTTTCATGGCAAAACACCTCCTTAAAAGGTATTCTATGCTTGAAACTGTGCCGGAATTCCCCGGTTTTAGAAAAATACGTCAGTGGCCAGCTTGACCAGAATCATCACCAGCACCACGATGAGCATCGGGCGAATGAATTTTGCACCGCGGGCAATGGCAAGGCGGGAACCCACCTGACCGCCCAGAATGCAGAAGGCCGCACCCGGCACTGCCAGTTTCCACATCACAGTACCTGCCAGAGCAAAAGTAATGGCAGACGCCACGTTGGACGCCAGATTGAGCATTTTGGCATTTCCGGAAGCAGTACGCAGATCGTACTTCATAAGCAGGCAGTATGCAATAATTGCAAAAGTTCCGGTTCCCGGACCGATCATTCCGTCATAAAAACCGATGAAAAGACCGATGCAGGCCGCAAAAATCAGACGCTTATTCCGCGGAACATCTGCAGCAAAATTCTCGTCAGACAGGTTGCGTTTCGACAGGATAATCACCGCCGCCACAGGAAGCACAAAGACGATGACCTTCTTCAGCACCGCATCGTCGATATGCAGGGCTGCCGTGGATCCGCAGGCCGCTCCTATAAAGGAGAAGGCTGCAGAAATCACTGCCATGCGCCAGTCCAGTACCCCATTCTTCATGTAGTTAATGGTCGCCATTAAGGTACCGCAGGATGCGGAAAGTTTATTACTTCCCAGAGCATAGTGAGCCGGCAGGCCGGTCAGCAGATATGCAGGCAGGGAAATCAGGCCGCCGCCTCCGGCGATGGCATCGATAAAGCTTGATAAAAACAGCAGTCCGAATAAAAGCACCAGACTGCCGGATGTGATTGTTTCGTAGCTGAATTCCATGTTTCTCCGTACCGTCTTACTTCTTTCTTGCCAGTTCCATCAGTTCGCCGTACTTGCTCATTACATGGTCATAGCCCCTATCCTTTACGTGGGGTACGCGGCAGCCGGAGCAGTCCTTGATACCGTTTTCCAGATACTTGTAGTTACCGCCGCAGTTTTCGCCCAGAGCATAGAGCGGACAGTAGCAGAACAGGCAGTTGAAGGTTTCCGGATGCTGTGTCGGATGGCAAGGGAAAAATTCGCACTCCTTGTGCTGCGTGAATTTATAATTTTCGGTCTTGATTTCGTTCATTTCTTTCTCCTCCTAAAAAATTCAGGCGCGGTCAGAAGCTTTCCTGCCGCGCCCTATATTATAGCCCCTTTTTTCAGGTTTGTAAACTACTTGTAAATTCCATACTTGATCTTGATTCTCTCAATCTTTCGGATCATCGGGTCTCCGATGAGGAAGACACACAGACCCGCTGCCAGACCGTGGCTGATATCATAAGGCAGGCCACTGATATAGAGAATCCGCAGGGTTTCCCAGCTGAGCCCTCCACTTCCCGGAATACCGGCAGTATTGAAGAAGCTCTGCATGTTGATGATACCTCCGTAGAGAATCACCGTCGTAAAGAAAGTAAATACAGTAAGGGTGATGTGATCCACCGGCAGACGTTTTCTCTGCAGCAGAACCCCTGCCAGAAGGCCAAGCACACCGCATACGTAAACCAGCCATGCCGCTTCTTTGAAGAGGCTCCAGCCTGTAATCAGGCAGATAACATAGGCCACTACCTCAGACGCAGCCACACAGAGCACCGGTCCCATAACCACAGTGAAATCTCTGGACTTTACCTTTTCCTTCTTCTGACTTGCTTCCACTTTGTTGAATGCAAGTCCCGCCAGGAATCCCAGCAGCCCCCAGCAGAACATCTGCCATGGAGTCCATGGTCCCTGCCCCATGTAGAAATTACATACAAAGCGTGAAAGTGTACCCACCAGGAATCCGGCTTCCGGTCCCATGGCAATCCCTGCCACGATAACCATGGCCGTCCCGATCTGAATGGGAACCGTCACATGGAAGAACATATGAGAAGCTACCGTAATGGCACTCATCATGGCCACCAGAACGATTTCACGGGCCTTTGGTTTTCTCTTTTCGAACACCAGGAAGAATGGCAGCATGCAGCAGATAACCACAGCCAGGCTGATGATCATGTAGTGCTGACCGTTGCCCATCATGACTGACAGCATGAGCAGGGCCGGAACTGCGATGAAAATCATCAGTGCGGACAGGATGGTCCGCTTCCGGATGGCCTTTTTTCTTACAGGGTCGTATTCTGTTCTACCCATCGTGCCACCTCCTCCCAGGTTACCAGCTGGTCATTCCACTGCCGCACGATACGGTTGGCAGTGGTGGTATAGAAGCTGTTTCCGGCAAAGAATTCCTTCGCCTGGCCGCAGCTGACCACATCTCCGTCGAAGAACATGGCACACCGGTCCCCATATTCCGCACAAAATTCCACATCGTGGGATACCATAAACAGGGTCACGCCCTGGTCTCTCAGCTTTCGGAAAATACCTGCCAGCGTAATCTTAAAGAACGGGTCCAGCCCCTTGGTCGGTTCGTCCAGCAAAAGAATCTTCGGTTCCAGCAGCAGAATCTTTCCCAGTGCCAGACGCTGCTGTTCACCGCCGGAAAGATCATACGGGTGGGATTTTCTCAGATGAGTAATTTCCATGGTGTCCAGCATGGCATCCACACGCTTTGCCACTTCCTCTGCTGCCAGTTTGCGGTCGTAGAGAGCCTCCGCCAGTTCCTCTTCCACGGTGATTTCCGTAAAGAGAGCCTGCGGATTCTGCGGCACCATGGCCATGACTTTACCCATCAGCTTCCCTGTATTTTCTTTGCACACTTTCAGTCCATCCACGTGGATGGTACCTCTCTGGGGCTTGATAATACCTGCCACCGCTTTCAATGTGGTGGACTTTCCTGCACCGTTTCCGCCCATGAGGCAAAACAGCTCGCCTTCTCTTACTTCCAGGTTGAGTCCACGCAGCACTTCGCCGGAATGGCGGTCATACTGGTGCCACAGGTCTTTGATGGTGATAATAGGGTCCCGCAAAACATCCACGCCCGAGGTTTCGGATGCAGCCGGGGATGGGGATTTTGGGGTGAATTCTTCCGGATCACCAAGAACGGCTTCCAGCCAGAGACGGCCGTCACGGATGGTCAGAGGTGCCAGATGGCGTCCTTCTGCAGTCTCTTTCAGCCCACGTTTCATCTTGCTGCCGCCGCAGCCGGAATAGATTTTCATAACGGACGGCATGCCGTAGAACATAGGATGGCGCTCTTCTGCAGATTCACCGGCCAGGAAATCACCGATGTTCCACGGGTCGTCGTTTGCGATGATGCGGCCCTGGTCCATAACGATAACACGGTCTGCCATCGGAATCAGGTTTTCCAGACGGTGCTCGGAAATGATTACGGTAGTGCCCAAATCACGGTTGATCTTGTATACGGTCTTCAGAAACTCTTCCGCAGCAATCGGGTCCAGCTGAGATGTAGGTTCATCCAGAATCAGAACCTTCGGCTGCATGACCATGACAGAAGCCAGATTCAGCAGCTGCTTCTGACCGCCGGACAATTCTGCCACGCCCTTTCTGAACCAGCTCTGCATGTCGAAGAAGCTGGCCATTTCCGCAACTTTGCGGCGGATGGTCTGGTTATCCAGGCCCAGGCTTTCCAGTCCGAAAGCCAACTCATGCCACACCTTATCAGTAACCAGCTGATTATCCGGATTCTGCTGCACGAACCCCAGGTCCGTCGTGCTCATGCGGTCATCCAGCTCCGCGATTTCATGACCGCGGTAAAGGACGCTGCCCTCTTTTTCACCGTAAGGAATCAGGTTTTTTTTCAGCTGACGGAGAAGGGTACTCTTACCGCAGCCGGACTTGCCGCAGATGACTACGAACTCCGCCTGATCCACAGTCAGAGTGACGTCACTGAGTGCCGGCTTGTCAGCCAGAGGATATGTAAATGTTAAATTTCGGATTTCGAGCTTTGCCATTTCTTTTCTCCTATCAAATCGATTGTAAGCGGTGTCAGCAGCAGAACGCTGTAGCACGCCAGCGAAACTGCCTTCAGCAGTGTAAATTCGTGCATCACGATGGTCGGGTAGTATTCCATGCCTGTAGCACCAAGGAAGCAGCCTGCTGCCGCCACCAGTCCCATTGCAGCCATAAAGGCCAGCAGCCAGCCATCCCTTGCAGTAAATTTAAAGAGATGGAAGCTGGTTCTTCCCTTCAGACCGTAGCCTCTTGCCTCCATGGAGTCGGAAGTTTCGATAGACGCTTCCAGGGACCAGGAAATCAGAATGGAAACTTCCTTCACAGTCTGACGTACACGTTCCAGGAACTTCTTTTCCGTATGACGTCCCATGCACCGCTGACCCATGGAAATTTCCTTATACCGGCTCTTCAAAAGCGGGATAAAACGGAAAATCATGGACAGAGTCAGAGCCAGGACCGGAGCTGCTTTTCCGAACAGGTAGATAAACTTGTCGGAGGTCATGACCACGTTAAAGCTGGTAAACCAGACGATAACGGAAGACAGCATGACTGCTCCCGCCAGCCCGAAGACGAAGGCCTCCAGAGTAATCCGATTTCCAAAAAGCCAGAACAGCACGGTAGCTCCGTTGTGATTAAACAGGGTGTTGATTACGGAAGTAATCAGCAGAACCGGTACGGTAATCAGCAGGTTGAACTTGATGGCACGGCGGCCGGACAGCAGAATGGACCAGGCCCAGCTTGCCAGAAGTGTCACCGCCAGGAACACCGGATCCATGCTGAACATGGTGATGCCGATGGCAAAGACAAAGAATATGAAATTGACTGCCGGATGATATCCGGCGAAGGTACCGGATTCTCCCAGCCCTTCACGCAGTTTTTCTCTCATGTAAACCTCTTTTTCGGTCTGTTGCACGCTTTTTTACTCATTTTCTGTCAAACAGCGTGCAATTTTCTCTAAATTCGTTTCATTAAATTACCTGTCTGCAGGCTTTTCATACTATTTTAATGTAATTAGCGTGCACCCGACATCTGATATGCAAACAAAAAAGCTGCGGCAAAACTGCCACAGCCCGTATTTACTGTTTCTCTCATACAAAATCTGGACGCACCGGTTCTCCGCCGGTCTTCCCAGTCATTTCAAGCAGGTCTTCTGGCTCAGGCGTCACCGCTCCGGCAGCCTTCCCGGATTCGCAATCCAGTGGCATCCTGCCGAAACTCTTCCCTTACAGCGGCGGGGACCGCGCAGGACTTACACCTGCTTCCCTCTTAGCTCTTCCTCAGCAGCACCTGCTGAAGAAAAGAACATGAAATGTTCTATTTAATTAGCGGAAATATTATATCACAGCTTGCAGATAAATGGAACCCCCTAAAATGCATTCTATCTCTAATTCAAAGAATCCGTATCTCAAAAGATATGAAAAACACGGATCAGAGATAGTTGAAGAAAAATATGAGATTACAGCAGTGTAAACCGATTCTTATTGCTCTCCAGGATTCCTTCCTTTCGAAGCTTGCTGATTTCTGCAGAAAGGCCGCTGCGGTCCACTTCCAGGTAATCAGCCAGTTCCTGCCGGTCATATGGAATGGTGAAAGAATTAGAACCATGGTTCTTAGCCTGCAGGTTGAGGTAGGTCAGCAATTTCTCACGGGTAGTCCGTTTGGATGTAACTTCAATCTTCTGATTGAACATGAGGTTCTTGGTTGCCACCACTTTCAGCAGATTGAAAATCAGCTTATTATGAAACTCGCAGGAATTGCTGCAGGTGGTCAGAAGTCGCTGACAGTCCATGAGCAGAACCTCCGAATCCTCCGTGGCAACCACGCTGACCGGAATGGCTGCAAGCTGGGCACATGCAAAGGATTCCCCGAACATCTCCGCCGGTTCAATCCGCGCTACAATCGTCCGATTTCCGTAAAAATCTTCTTTTACAATCTGTGCACCACCGGACAGCAGAAGTCCCATCTGCTGCGCCGGATCACCTTCTGCGAAAATCACTTCTCCCCTGGCAAACCGTGCAGGCCGGGCACCGAGACAGGAAGCCATGGCGGAGAGATTTTGCGGGGAAATTTCGAAGAACAGCGGGCACCGCATTAATATATCCAAATAATTTTTCATAGTTTTCTCCTTTTTTGTTGAAAATTCAACATACAACTTGCCGTCATTATAGTATACTCAAATCAGAAAGTCAAACAGGAGGTAATATCATGATTCGAAAGATTATTAAGATAGACGAAAGCAAATGCAACGGCTGCGGGCTTTGTGCGGCGGCCTGTCACGAGGGGGCCATCGGCATGGTGGACGGCGTGGCAAAACTTCTCCGCGAGGACTACTGTGACGGTCTGGGGGACTGTCTGCCGGCATGTCCGACCGGTGCCATCACCTTTGAAATGCGGGAAGCACCTGCTTATGATGAAGCGGCTGTAAAAGCAGCACAGGCTGCGAAAGCATCTGAAGCTTCCGGACCGGATATTGACGCCATCATTCGCCAGACTCTTGGCGGCGGCTGTCCGGGAAGCCAGTCAAAATCCCTCCGCAGAGATCCTGTTGCTTCAGCTCCGGCGACAGCGGCAGCTTGTCCATCTCAGCTTTCCAACTGGCCGGTTCAGATTAAGCTGGCTCCGGTAAATGCACCATATTTCAACGGTGCTAACCTGCTCATTGCTGCAGACTGCTGTGCCTATGCTTACGGAAATTTCCATCAGGAATTCATCAAGAACCGTGTCACTCTGATTGGCTGTCCGAAGCTGGACTCTGTGGACTACAGTGAAAAACTGACCCAGATCATCGCTTCCAACGACATTAAGAGTGTGACCATCGTACGCATGGAAGTGCCATGCTGCGGCGGTATCGAGCTGGCTGCAAAAAAAGCACTTCAGGCCAGCGGAAAATTCATTCCATGGCAGGTTGTTACCATTTCCACCGACGGAAGAAAACTGGATATTTAAACGAAAAACAGAGCTTACTGCATTTCCGCAGCAAGCTCTGTCTTTTATTTGGTGGCATTTATATTTCTATAAGTCTACATCATCCATCATGATATGGAGAATTTCAATGTCGGTTTCCTTCATACCCACACGGCCTACATAACCGATACTCTTGATGGTATCTTCAATGGTTTCCTGAATGATACCGTCTCCTGCAGGGAAAGCACGACCCATCATGCTCATCTGATGCCCCAGGATTGCCGCATCCACCGCTGATGCAATCTTTGCCGCGCAGGAAGCTTTCGCACCGTCGCAGACGATACCGCCTACATTGGCCAGTGTATTGGTAATGGTATTGCAGATCTGATCAAAAGTACCGCCGGCCATATAGGTGATAGCTCCACCAGCAGCGCATGCTGCAGTTACGGCACCGCAGAAAGCGGACAGGCTGCCGATATAGTGTTTCAGATGGATTGCGGTCAGGTTGCTGATCAGCAGCGCACGGTACTTTCTTTCATCAGAGATGCCCCACTTTTCTGCATACTGGAGAACCGGCAGAGATACGGTCATACCCTGGTTACCGCTTCCGGAGTTGATAACTACCGGCAGGCTGCATCCACCCATACGTGCATCGGAACCAGCTGCCGCATAAGCTCTGGCACGGGTACGCACATCTTCCGGATAGCAGTCCAGCAGCGTTCTTCCCACCTGTGCACCGTATACATTGGACAGACCTTCTCTGGCAATGGCAGTATTCATTTCAATCTGAGAGTCCAGCAGTGGCTTCACCAGTTCCAGATCCACTGTATTGGCAAAATCCAGAATCGCATCCATGGACAGTACCCAAGGCTTATTTTCGTTCTTATCCTGCTGCATATCGGCATCATACTTACTCAGCTGGTAAATTACTTCACCGTCTTTCTTGATTTCTGCAATCATGGTGTGGCGGTTTACGATGGTGACGCTTGCTTCATGACCGCCGGCAGATACCGTTGCCACGATGTACAGGTTGGCAACACCTTCCTGCAGCTGACAGCTGAAGAAGCCTTCATCCAGAAGCTTCTTGGATGCTTCAATATGTTCTTCTGTTACGCAGGACAGTACTTCCAGAGAAAGGTCTGCATTACCGCCGACCACTCCCAGGACAGCTGCTGCACCGACACCCTTCATTCCGCCGGAGTTTGGAACCAGTACACCCTTTACGTTCTTAATGATATTACCGCTGCAGCAGATATCAATATGCTCCGGCATGCATCCCAGAACCTGACGTGCCTTGGCTGCCGCATAGGCGATTGCGATTGGTTCTGTACAGCCCAGTGCAGGCACCAGTTCGCTGTATAATAAATCAACGATTTCCTTCTTCTGTGTTTCAATCACGATACTTTCCTCCAAAATATGTCTAATCATACCTCTGATATTATCAGTAAGCTCATTATAAATATGATTTTATTTTTTGTCAATGGACTTCCGACTTTTCATCCGGCAGAAGTTCTGCTATAATATGGTTAATTTGAAAACGGGAGAAGTCATCATGAAAACAGAAACCAGCCTGAAGGAAACCATATATAATGCCATTCTTGAGGATATCATTGCCCTGGAATACCGTCCCGGCCAGATCCTCAATGAAAAGACACTGATTGAAAAGTACAACTGCAGCAAATCCCCGGTAAGAGAAGCTTTGCTGGCACTGTGTACAGACAATGTCCTTCGAAATATACCGCGTTACGGCTATGAGGTGGTCCGTCTGACCATGGAAGACATTCACGAGATGATTCAGTTCCGCTATATTCTGGAAAGCAACATGCTGCAGCCCCGGATTGGCCGCTTTACACCAGCCCAGATTGAGCGGCTGGAGGCCATTGACAAGCTTTGCACCGAAAATGCAGGAAATCTGATGCAGCACTGGGAGCTGAACACCCAGTTCCACCTGAAACTGATCGGATACTGCGGCAACAGTTTCGCTGTGGAAGAACTGGACCGCTGTATGAACCGGCTGAAGCGAGCCTACGCCCAGTGCCACTGGGGAAAGGAAGAAGAACCGGTAGACCACATGGATACACGTAACCATGCTCAGCTTCTTGACTGCCTCAGAGAAAAAGACGTGGATAAGGTCCTGCAGGCCCTGCGTGATGACCTGAACGACTTCGGCGGACTGGACCGGATTTTTGTAGAATAATTTGTAGAATAAAACATAAACAAATACCCTCCGGAATAAGTTTCCCGGAGGGCTTCTTTTTTCTCTATGCCTGCTGTGTCGGTGCTCCGCCCATCAGCATGGTTTCTTCTAAAAACTTACGGATTGTTTCTTTGACAGCCGAATCATCTAAATCAACTAAGGTGTCATATCCGTTCTCATCCTGTATCACGCGGGAAGCCAGTATATCCTTCTTACCGGGTTTTCCCGGGATTGAATAAATTGCATATTCCTCTTCGCCTATCTCCAGTACAGTCAGCAATTCTGCCTCGACGAATTCTCCTGTTTCAAGCTCCACAACAAAACGCTGCGGTTTGCCCTCGGTTTTCCACTCTGTTTCTATTTCTGAAATAAGTTTTGAAATCGATTCCTTCTTCATTGTAATTTGACCTCCCTATATATGAAATCTCCGGTACAGTTCTCTCCGCGCTCTCCGGTCTCCGATAATCAGAGTCCCCAGGAAGATTGCAGCGGAAAGTACCAGCGGCGTAAATGCCAGATAATGATTCCGTTCCAGTCCGGCGATAAACAGCCCTGCCGGAATCAGACTGCACAGAATCATAAAAATCTGCCACATCATGTAGCTCTGCCAGTTTCTCCGGTTAAAGTACATCAGGAATAAAATTACAACATCTACAATTACAATGCCTGCCGGAAGTACATAATCCACCGACCATCCACGGTATCCAATTGTCATATCCATGGCCACCGCCGCCAGAATCGCCAGAATCGTCAGAGTTATGATTTTGCTCCGGTAACCGGATTTACCCAGCACAGCATAGCGCAGCACCAGATAAACGTACAGCAGACCCAGTCCGGCGATAACACACCACCAGATCTGCGGCTTGGTCACAAAGTTAATATAAATCAGCACAGCCTCCAAACAGAGGGCCAGAAACAGATAGATGTTGCAGAACAGGTTCAGGCGGCGCATTCTGAAGCGCACATCCGGATACATATTCTCCACTTCATCGGTCGGTTCCAGAATGGACATGCAGAGCGGGCATGCCACAGCCTCGTCCAGAACCTCAATATTACATTTTCTGCACTTAGCCATAGTTCACCCCATTGCTTTCTATTTCCACACCGATGCCGTCTTCTGTCAGTTTGCGGAAAAATCCTCTCTGCACCGACATGTCTACCAGATCGTAAGCAAAGGTAAACACCAGCGTATCCTCGTAGGAACAGACCGTACAGCGGATATGCTGACCCTTGGAGATGGAGATATAGGCGTGGAACTGGTCAATATATGGTTTATAAATATCATCAATTTCAATCTTACCGATATTAGTCATGGTCGACGTATTCGCCCGGGCAGACTTCAGATAAACAAACCGCATGCCCAGGTTCTTCAGCGGCAGCGGCAGCGCACGCAGAAGAAGGTTCCGCTGGTTGGATACATTATAGGAAAAGATATTTTCCAGATGTTCACGGTCCATCTGCTGCTTCAGGCTTTCCCTCACCTTGATCAGCACCTCTTCAAAGGTGTAATCCTCCCGGTCCGCACGGAATTCAGAGGATATCATAACGAAGAAGTTTTTCGTGGTGATGGAATTGAAGTACGGACGCAGATTTACAGGAACCGCCACTCGAATCGGTGCCTTGGTCACGGACCGGTTCAGATGCTCCGAATATACACTCCAGGTATAGGCAGCAACCAGGTACTCATTGATGCTGCAGCCATATTGCCTGCAAACTTCCTTCAGCTGCGGAGTCTTCATGTAGCCGTGCATCACACCAACTTCACCGGAATTAAGGCGGTTTCCCTTAATCAGATATGCCGGTTCTGTCTTATAATGCTTTGCGGCACTTCTGCGGTAATTTTTCATGAAACTGTCTTCCCGGTTAAGTGATGTATCCGCATGCAGATTATCACAGGTATTCAGTTCCGGATGGAGCAGTCTGAGGTATTGATAAGTCAGTTCCCGCAGGAAATTAAGCCCGCCCATGCCGTCGGTCAGTACATGGAAGACTTCCAGATTAATACGGTATTTAAAATAAGTAACCCGGAACAGGTAACTGTTGTTCTTATTTGGACGGATGAACTGGCATGGGAATGTGGACTCTTCGTGAACCACAGGTGCACGTTTTCCGTTCTCCTCAAAATAATGCCAGAACACGCCCTTGCGGATCCGAACGTTGAACACGTCAAATTTCGGCAGCACAATATCCAGTGCCTTCTGCAGCAGATCTGGCTCCACCAGTTCCGACAGAGTCACACTGATACGGTAAACATTGGTCATCTGTTCTCCCGCAATTACAGGGAACAGATGCGCCGTGTTATCCAGCTTATCCCAGCGGATTTCCCGCCGATGTGCCGGCATAACAGTACGCTTTTCTTCCCCTTCCGGGCTCATGTTGTCAATCAGGGCAGTTTTCTTTCTCATGGTAATATTATACCATTGCGGCGGCAGTTCAGTCAATAAAATACGTGCAGCCAGGAATCGAACGGCCGCTGCACACTATTTCTGGTTATATTTATGTTTTAGTGTGCATACGTAAAATTGTTTTCACAAAATATCTACTCCCACGCACACTAAACCTGCGTATTTGAGCGTTTTAGCGTGCAAAATTGCTGCATGTAAGCCTATAATTTATCAAAAAGCAAAGATAACGGGATTTTGTAAGGGTATTCTGCACGCTAAAATGTTGAATTTCGCCTATATAGAGTGCAACAATCAATTGGGATGCACACTATTTTAATATTTCAGAGTTATTTAGCGTGCAATTGATAGAAACGAAAAAACCGCATCTTTCGATGCGGTCTTCGTTTCTACTGGTTGCGGGGGCAGGACTTGAACCTACGACCTTCGGGTTATGAGCCCGACGAGCTACCAACTGCTCCACCCCGCGACGTCTATTCTATTATATACTGGCGACCTTATTTCTATGCACCAATATAGTTGGTGCCGGAGACCGGGGTCGAACCGGTACGGTCTGTAAGGACCGCAGGATTTTAAGTCCTGTGCGTCTGCCTATTCCGCCACTCCGGCAAATTGGCTCCAAGGGTGGGGCTCGAACCCACAGCCTATCGGTTAACAGCCGAGTGCTCCACCATTGAGCTACCTTGGAAC
>JAFYNS010000051.1 GCA_017556505.1 Bacillota bacterium
GACAGCGCACCGATCCAGCCAACTTTGATCACTTCAGGTTCTTCCGTTCCTCCCCCGCCGCATGCCGCAAAACCAAATACCAGCAGGCATACCATCACAGTTGATATTATTTTTTTCATAATCAATACTCCTTTCAAAACTTGTCTGTATTGTTTCCTGTTATCATTCTATGCGGCAGATTCAGGCAATATGACAGATTGTCCAAATCCAGACAGGATTCTAACATGCATGATATCACCCTAAAAAAAAAGCTCACTGCCGGTGAGCCCTTAGAAATACAATATTATAACAGCCTGTTTACGATTTGACTTTCAATCTCCCGTACATCTACATTTCCATACTGATCTCCATAGGTTACAATCAGGTTGTCCCACGGTACGATGCCTGCCTGTTCATACATCCTAAGTTTCCATTTATGACGTTCCCAATACTTCGGAATATGAGGCAAGCCGCAGTGCTCGTGATAAAAGATTTTGCTGTCCCGCCGCCGCATGGACGTAATATCCGGGACGAAAGAATATCCGCCAATTTCCAGCACAGCCTCATATCGGAAGGGAACATCATGGTGATAATACTGCTCGCAGCAGACCACCTCAGCCATGGACCGTACATGAAGCCCGCGGGACGTAATCTTTGTTTTTTCCTCCGGCTTGTAGTCAGACTGGTGATATGGTGCTGCCGCCCACAGATCAGCAGAACTCATACTCTCCGTCTTCTGCCCGAAAAACCAGTCTTCCGGCAGCTTCCGATACCTCTCCGGCATTGACTGCAAAACATCTTCTGCCGCCACCGTCGCGTATTGCACTGTGCTCAGCATCAGTTTCCTCAGCTCCGGGATATTCTTTTCAAGCAATTTCATTTCCGCCTGCAGATAAGCTTTCCTCGCAAGTACTGCCGCAATCTCCGGACTTTGAGTAATGGTTTTTCGAACCCGATGTCCCGGCTCCGGCCATGTGGCATGATATAGTTCCAGTTTCCCGTTTCTGCGAACCTGGTACAGCTCACCTTCCGGGCTTGCTGCCAGTTCTGCTTCGCACATTCTCAGCCGTTTCTCCTGCTCATCCAGCAAAATCTCCAATTCCTGCATCATTTTCATCGCATTCACTCCTTTTCTCTGCGTTTTTCGTACAGTAAGTTTGCCTGTTACATTTCGTCCAGCAAAAACACCTTAAATTGCTGGACAACTTTGCCTACAAAACAGATTCGTGCAAAAATTGGAGTGAATAGTTTAGAAAAATATAAAAATCAGATGTTGCTGCATGTAAAAATTGCACAAATTCACTTGTCTGCTTCCAGTGTACAGCATCCAACGTGCACTTTCAACCTTTTTTATACTTTTTAGTAAATTTATGTAATTTACGTTGCAGAAAAAAACCCCCGAAGACGGGGGTCATAAAGCCTACAGCAGAGGCAGCTTCTGCATGATGATGGTGAACATTACCATGCCGAAGAGTGCAAACGGATAAGTTGCACCGTAGCCTGCAGCAGGGTCATCACTGCCTACCGCATCAGATGCTGCACCCAGACCTGGAGTGGAAGTCATACCACCGCAGATTGCACCGGACAGCATAATCCAGTTCAGCTTGAATACATATCTGCCTACCAGGAAGCCTGCCATGATAGCGATGGCACCTACTGCCAGAGATTCGATAGCAAGAACCGCACCTGCACTCATGATTGCGTCAATCGCACCGTAACCATAGTTCAGACCTACGATTGCCAGGAAGAATGCCAGACCAAATTCTCTTAAGATAGCCAGAACCTTTGGATCCATACGGAAGGAAATCGGACCGATTTTGCCGATGTAGCCCAGCAGCAGGGAACCAATCAGCACACCACCGGTAGATTCCAGGCTTACATAACCGAGAGGACCCATGAAAATCTTAACGGAACCGATCAGATAACCGAAGAGGCAAACCAGTGCGAAGGAGATGAGGGAGAACTCGGTAGTTGGAACCTGCTTTACGCCGCTCACATTTCTCGCCGCTTCCATTTCCAGAGCATACAGTCTCTTTTCCTCCTCTACGTCAAATTTGAAGATAACGTTGAGGAAGTTTACCGCCAGAATTACGATGATAACACCAAATGGATATGCTACGGCAGAACCGATACCAACCTGGCCAGCAGCCTGGTTTACGAAGCTTGTCTTCTGTTCTGCAGTCAGTTCAGTGGTTTTTTCGAGAGTCATGCCGCTGTATGCAGAATCCAGCTGCAGAACATCCAGCACAATCTGTTTTTCGTTTTCAGTCAGATCAGCGAAGCCTTCTGCCATGTCAGCAGCTCTGCTTTCCGCAGTTTCCAGAGCGGAAGCCAGACCAGGAGAGCTGGTCATTGCACCGGTATATACGCCGGTTACCGCAAATGGGTTGGTGCCCTTTACGAATGCAGTGCATGCATAGGTTGCACCTGCACCCACCAGAGTGATCAGCAGACCCAGAACCACGAATTTTGCACCGTACTTCTTCAGTACGATACCCATGTCCTTGGCCGCCAGCAGACCAACGCATGCTACGAAAATAATCAGTGCTGCGGAGAAGAAATATGTATTGATGATTTTGCCGCCGTTGCCAACCATAATCTGGGTTGCAGCCTTAAAGCCTGCAGCAGCAGAATCGCCTGCTTCGTAAATCTTCTGTGCGAAACCATATACAGCCCACCCCATCAGCAGACCTACAAACAGGCCGCCGGATGTACCGAAGCTGAACTTGCCGAAACGTACCTTACCGAACAGCAGGCCCAGACCAACTGTTACGAACATGAGGATGAACGGGTTCAGCATCAGTCCGATGAAGTCGAATTTAATAAATTCCATAACTATTGCTCCTTATGCTTCTATTGTTTTATTATTTTTTCATTGTGCCATTCTTTTCAAAATCCGCATGCCAGCTCAGTGCTTCGTCCAGAATGTGCGGTGTCTGGCAAGGTGCCGCCGCGCATGCACGGTTGAAGTAATCCATCAGCTGATCACGGTAGTCAGGATGTGCACAGTTTTCGATGATTTTTACAGCTCTTTCCTTCGGAGACAGGCCTCTCAGGTCAGCATAGCCCTGTTCAGTTACGATAACCATTACTTCATGTTCGGTATGGTCTACATGGGAAACCATTGGAACGATGGAGGAAATGTCGCCGTTCTTTGCTATGGAAGATGTGGTGAAGATGGAGATGCCGGCATTTCTGGAGAAGTCACCGGAACCGCCGATACCGTTCATCATCTTCTTACCCATTACATGTGTGGAGTTTACGTTGCCGTAGATATCCACTTCCAGTGCTGTATTCATGGCAATAACGCCGAGTCTTCTGGCAACTTCAGGATTATTGCTGATTTCTTCCGGACGGAAGATAATTTTATCCTTAAAGAATTCTACTTCTTCGAAGAACTTTTCCTGTCCCGCAGGAGACGGGGAGATGGAAGTGGTGGATGCCATGGTTGCCTTTCCGGAACGGAGCAGATCCAGCATGGAATCCTGTACTACTTCTGTATAGCAGGTCAGATTTTCAAATTCAGAATCAATCAGACCATAGAGCACTGCATTGGCTACAGAACCTACACCGGACTGCAGCGGCAGAAGTTCATTGGTCAGACGGCCTGCCTTCACTTCTTCCTTGAAGAAAGCGATGATGTTTTCACCGATTTTGCGTTCGTCTTCCTTGATATCTGCCAGAGGTCTGGTCTTATCGATAAAGTCGGAAATTACGATAGCCTTGATTTTATCCCAGCCGCATTCCACATAGGTGGTACCGATACGGTCTGCCGGGTGACAGATATTAATCGGCTTTCTGTGCGGCGGATTTTCTGTGATATAAATATCGTGCATGCCTTCCAGAGCCAGCGGCTTCTTCATAGCCAGTTCCACGATAACGGTATCTGCATTCTTTACGAAGGTAGGTGTATTGCCCACAGCTGTTGTCAGAATCAGGTTACCTTCTTCTGTTATTGCCAGTGCTTCCACCAGAGCCACATCCGGCTTCGGCAGGAATCCCATGTTCACATACTGCGGTGACTGGGAAAGGTGCATATCGATATACTTCACCTGGCCGGCATTAATCGCGTTTCTCAGAGTGGCGTTGGTCTGATACGGCAGACGTCTGGTCACGATACCGGCTTCAACCAGAGCAGTATCAATTTCAGGACCTACAGACGCACCGGTAAACAGTTCCACATGAATTTCTTCACCGTTCTTCACACGCTCTGCCAGCGCCAGAGGTACAGCCTTCGGATAGCCGGACGGTGTAAAACCGCTGACACCCACAACCATACCGTCCTCAATCAGCTTAGCAGCTTCATCTGCGGACATGATAAGTGCTTCCGCACAATCATTTCGTAATCTTTTTTTCATTTCGTAATCGAATGCCATTTGCATGCCTCCTTAGATCAGTTTGAACTTGTGTTATCTTATATAATACATCAAAAAAAGGGAGAACTTCAAGAGTTTTCAGAAAATCAAAATGCATTTATTTCGTCCTTATACAATATCAAGGCTTTGACAAATCAAAGCCTTGATATGTAGGAGTTATATGAGGAAGACGTTCTGTTTTAATTAAAATATCCAAACAGTCCTCAAACTATTTCAGAAGCTCAAATACACCGGCCAGTTCCAGATAAAGTCCGTTCCGCATAGCTTCTTCTTCCAGAATCAGATACTCATTATGAAGCGATTTGCGTTCTTCTTCTTTTTCCACTGCAGCACCTACGATCCAGTAGGTGGCAGGAACTTCCTGGCAGAAGTATGCGAAATCATCGGCTCCCATGCTTGCACGGTCACGGAAGAGTACGTTTTCAGTCCCGAACGCTTCTTGCGCAAGGGATACCATGGTATCGGTAATATTCTGATCATTGACTAGCGGAGGGAAACCGTCGAAGAACTCGATTTCACAGCTGCCGCCGTATGCCGCAGTAATGGAATCAGCAATTTCCACCATTCTCTTCTTAGCAAAATCCCGGTGCTCCAAGTTCAGACTTCGAAGTGTACCGGTCATATCAACTTGTCCGGTCACAATGTTTTCAGCTGTACCGCCATGAATAGTCCCGATAGTGATAACCAGTGGATCGGTTGGGTCCATGTTGCGGCTGATAATAGTCTGGAATGCACTGACCAGATTACCTGCCATGATAATGGCATCTGCCCCCATCTCCGGATGCGCACCATGAGAGGATTTGCCCTTCACATGGATTTTAAAATCTGTAGTGGACGCATACATTGGACCGTACCGGAAGGTAACCGTTCCTACTGGGTTCACTGCATCCATATGCAGCGCCAGGCCGACATCAACTTTCGGATTTTCCAGACATCCGTCCTGAATCATCCGTTCTGCACCGCCGATGGTTTCTTCTGCCGGCTGGAAGAAGAATTTTACATTCCCATTCAGCTGATCTCGAACCTGATTAAGTACAGCTGCTGCCCCCAGAAGGGTTGCAGCATTCATATCGTGCCCGCAGGCATGCATGGAGCCAGGGCGTTTACTTGCAAACGGAAGACCTGTCTTTTCAGTAACCGGCAGTGCATCTATATCTGCACGGATTCCTATGGTGCGGTTGCTGCCATTGCCATAAACGGTGGCAACTACACCAGTTCCTGCAATTCTGCGGCATTCGATATTCCGCTCTGCTAGATAATCCAGAATAAACTGGCAGGTTTCATATTCGTGTTCGCTTACCTCAGCATTCTCATGGAAATGCCGCCGGATGCGCACTACTTCCGGATACATTGCATCGGTAAGTTCTCTAATCTGCTGTCTGTTCATTATGTTCAGCCTCCTGCAATCAATCAAACAAACTCCCTGTAATTATATGCTGCATAGATGTACAGCCGCATCCATTCATAAATGGAGGATATCACACCGTATTCATTGATGTTGTGATTATAATTTCCACGGATTCCGCACATACAGAGAATTTTTACGCCCTCCCGTGCAAAGTAAGAAGCATCGCATGCACCACCTGCGAAAACGGCACCTGTAACAGGACCGACTACCGCATCACTGATTCGTTTTAAAGATGCATAGGCAGATTCTACCTGAGGCGTCGTTTCAAACGGCATCATGGCATCCGTGCAGACCAGTTCCGTTCTGGTTCCTTCGATAAAAGTCTGGCTGCATGCTTCCTGCATCTTACGTTCACATTCTTCCAACGCCGCAAAATTCCTAACCCGTACATCAATCATCGCTTCACAGTAATCCGCAATGCAGTTGACTGCGGAACCGCCCCGAATTGTATTTACGCTGACAGAATACAGACGGTTCTTTTCTTTTGGAGTGCAGTTCTGCAGCGCAATTACCTTATGGCTCATTTCCTGGATCGCATTGCGGCCCGCATCATATGCGTGTCCCGGATGACTGGACACGCCGTGAATCACCAGTTTA
>JAFYNS010000052.1 GCA_017556505.1 Bacillota bacterium
ATTCCGTGAATCCCCATCAGTTCCTGCGGTGACATTTCACGCAGACGAAAAATGCCTTCTCCCTTTCCGATTACGTCTTCTGCCAGGGCGATGGCTGATTTTTCTCTCGTTCCGCTGTTGATAATCAGGGCCAGAAGCTCCGTATTGGACAAAGTTTCCATACCCTGAAACAGCCCTTTTTCCATGGGCCGTTCTTCTGCCGGCAATGCTTTGATTTTCATAGAGTTCCTTTCTTTTCAGAAAAAAACATATTCGGCACTGCAGCAATCAACTTTCACGTCAAAATGCACATACTCTTTAAAATTATACCATTTTCTGCAGCATTGCACAAGTGAAGTTGAGGTAATAATTTATGAAGATTGAGCCATAATACTACTGAAAGTCAAAAGAAAAAGGAGGAACTCATATGCAATCCAGCAACCAGACAATCCGCTGCACTGTAGACCAGTGCAGATATCACGAAAAAACACAGAACCTCTGCTCTCTGGAGTCCATTACCGTAGGGACCCACGAAGCAAATCCGAAAGAAGAACAGTGCACTGACTGCCTGTCCTTTGAACGGACTTTCTAAAGCTCTGACCATGCCCGGTGAATAGGTACGGGCCGGCCTGGCCGTCTTTCAGTCTGCCAGGCACTACCCTCTTCCTGCCTGCATATAGTGAGTATGCAGACAGAGGGGGGTACATATATGGGCAGCAGTTTTCCCAAACCATTGACAGAAAAAGAAGAACAATACTATGTACAGCAGATGGAGAACATGGACCCGGAGGCAAAGAACATTCTGATAGAACGAAATCTTCGGCTGGTCGCTCATATCGCCAAAAAATATACGGGATCCGCATGGACTCAGGACGATCTGATTTCTATCGGCACAATCGGTCTGATCAAGGCAGTGAACACCTATACCAGCAAAAAAAGCACCCGGCTTGCAACCTATGCCGCGCGCTGCATCGAAAATGAAATCCTCATGAGCATCCGTGCTTCGAGAAAAAACAGGATGGAAATTTCACTCAACCTTCCCATCGGCACGGACCAGGACGGAAACGAAATCAGTTTTAACGATATTCTGGGCACTGATGATGATGAAATACTGGATGCTGTCAGTCTGAAAATTCAGGTCAGTAAACTGTACCGTGCACTGGAGCAAAATCTTTCTCCCCGTGAGCGTCAGGTTCTGTTTCAGCGATATGGACTGGGAGGAGAAGAACCGGTTCCTCAGCGTGAAATCGCTGCTAAATTAGGCATAAGCCGTTCTTATGTTTCCCGGATAGAAAAAAAAGCCCTGGAAAAACTGAAATTTTCCCTGAAGGACAGCTGAACGCTGTCCTTTTTCCTTTTACGGCAGCATTCCTGTTCCGGCAGTAAGATACTCCGTGATGTCCCGAAAAACAGGAAGGCAGGATGCAGTGCCTGATTCTCCGTTTTCCACCAGTACCGTAACTGCGAATCGATTCTCTCCTACTTCGCAAAATCCGCTGAACCAGCACTGCTTCACCATTCTGCCAGCCCGGACAGCCTCTGCAGTACTGGTTTTGCCGTAAACCGGGCAGGACCATTCTCCGTGCGCTCCAGTCCCGGATTCCATGGCCTGCTTCAGCATGGCAGCAATCTGTGCGGCCGAAGTCTCTAAAAGTACACGTTTTGCAGGACGAATCTCACCGGAGTGAATCACAGAAAGAGGAAGCATCATCCCATCGGCAGCTACCGCTGACATCATCTGATGCACCTGAACGGGTGTTGCCAGCAGACCCCCCTGCCCTACAGAAAGGTCAGAAATATCTGCCTGAGAAGTTTCTTCTGCTGCGGGCAGATTCCCGTCCGTCTCCTCTTCAAAAATCCCCATCACGGTTTTTCCGAACCCCAGACGGTCCGCCATTTCCAGAACCTTTTCCCGGTCCGGAGCTATGCCTTCCGCCTCGGTTTTCCCGGTATACAGATAATCCATCTCCAGACCCGCAGCTCCGCTTTCCAGTGCAGCTGCAGCAAGAACCACTTTAAACAAGGACCCGGGCGGATACTCTCCCTGAATGCACTTATTCACCAGCTCACCGCCATCTTTGTCCAGATATTGTTCCACCTGCCCGGGATTAAAATACGGTGAAGAAACCCAGGCAAGGATTTCTCCTGTTCCGGCATCGGAAACCAGCAGCGCACCCGTCAAGTTCCGCTCATACATTGCCCCTTCACACAGTTTCTGCAGATTCAGGTCCAGAGTGGTTACCAGACTGGTTGGATGAAGATGGTTCTCCTTCTCCAAAACTGGAGCAGAAAAGGCCAGAAGACGTCCGATGCCGTCTGCCCGAAGTGACAGCCTGTTTTCTGTACTCTTCAGCCGTTCCTCAAAAGCCTTTTCCAACCCTGCAGCTCCGGTCTGGTCTGCCTCATGAAGATAGCCGGTCAGATGGCACGCCGGCTGCTGACTGCTGTACCGGGAAGTCAGACACAAAACATAAGCATTATACTTCTCCTTCAGATGCCGGCTGACAGTCTCATCATACAGTTCCGTCTGCCACACAGTATACTGGCTGTGATTTCTGTCCCCTGATGAAATCTCGGCCGCAGAGACTGCTTCCAGAAGCGAAACTGCTGTATCATCCATCCTGTCCTTCGGTAGGAAATAACAGTATTTCCTTGTATTTCCCGTCAAAGGCTGCAGGTTCCGGTCCAGTATCCTACCCCTGCTGTCCAGTCCCTCCACTCGTACCAGATGCTGCATTGCAGCTGCTTCAGACAGTTCTTCGTGACTTATAACCTGCAGGGAAAAGAACTTTCCCAGAAAAAACATCCACAGCACAGCCGCCGTGAACATAATCAGGCAGATTCTCTGCCTGCTGACTGAATTATCCCATTCCATAATAAAAACCCTCCAGGTTTATTCTTTCCTCCGGAGGGTCGGTTTATGCTTTTTTACTGTTCAATCGGACGGCAGATGAAGTCCACCACTTCTTCAATGCCCATGGATGTGCTGTCGATTTCCACCGCATCCTCTGCTTTGCGGAGAGGAGTAACAGCGCGGTTCATATCGTTATAGTCACGCTGCTGAATATCTTCCAGCACCTGTTCGAAGGTAACATTCTGACCTTTTTCCTGCAGCTCCAGGGTTCTTCTGCGTGCACGTTCTTCGGCAGCTGCAGTGAGATAATACTTGTATTCAGCGTCCGGCAGAACAACTTCGCAGATATCACGGCCATCCATAATCACGGATTTCTTCTGTCCCATTCCGCGCTGAAGCTGAACCAGCTTGGCACGGACTGCTCCCAGAGCAGAACAAGCAGAAGCTGCCATGGACATTTCCGGTGTACGAATCTGATCATTTACCACTTCACCGTCCAGAATAACGTCTCCGCTGCAGAAGTCAATATCGGTAGTATCCAGCATTTTCTGCAGTTCATCGTTTTCTTCCATCGGCAGTCCGTTCCGTGTCATCTTCAGTCCAATGGCACGGTACATGGCTCCAGTGTCAATATAATCAATATTCAGGCGCTTTGCGACAGCCTTGGCAATGGTGGATTTGCCGGCACCGCTTGGACCGTCAATTGCAATTTTAAAAATATCTCTCATCGTCTGTACTCCTTATTTATCTTTATGTGTTCCTACCAGCTTCTCAATTTCCTTCATGAAGGTATTTACATCAGTAAACTGGCGGTATACAGAAGCGAAGCGGACATAGGAAACCTCATCTACTTTTTTCAGTTCGTCCATAACCAGTTCCCCGATATAGTCACTGGCAACTTCCTTTTCCATCATGTTATTCAGCTTGCGTTCAATTTCATCGACCATACCTTCCATGACAGCCAGAGAAACAGGACGCTTTTCACAGGCCCGGGTAATCCCTCTGAGCAGTTTGTTACGGTCAAAGGCCTCCCGCTTTCCATCTTTCTTAACTACCATCAGAATAGTCTCTTCCACCTTTTCGTAAGTGGTGAAACGCTTGCTGCATCGGTCACAGCCACGGCGCCGGCGGATAGCATGTCCCTCCTCTGTTGGTCTTGAATCAATTACTTTCGTATCAGGATTATCACAAAACGGGCACTTCATAACGCTACCTCCTAATTACCAGCACTACTGTTTCAGTTTACCCATATATTATACTACATCTTGTGGCTCAGTTCAATAGTTTCTACATTCCCTCCACTTCCACGAGAATTACATCATCGCCAACCGTTCTCACGTTTTCCCACCGGATAACAGTGTCCGTTTCGCCCCGGCTGAAAAATCCCATGAACCCCCGTGCCCCCGGAATCACGATACCGTCAATCACACCCTTTTCCAGATCCACCTCGATATCACTCACAAAGCCCAGACTGCGTCCGTCGAAAATGTTAATCACTTCTTTGTTCTTCAGTTTGTCCGTACTTATCATAACTTATCCCTCCCTGTCACTGCTACAGAGTATATTCGCGGGGCATAAAAAAAGAACCGGAAGATTCCGGTTCTTAAAACAAGCGTAAGCTTTTATATTACTTGTTCAGACGGTCATAGACAATATCCAGACACTCGGTCAGAATAAAGTCTCTGTCCATTCTGTATTCATCGGCATATTCTCTGATGCTCATGCCGGAATACTCCTTAAATGCCGCATCATCAGCAAAACCTGCCTGTGCCAGCATATCCTGCAGTTCAGCTTCGTATTCCTTCTCTGTGAGAACAACGCCTTCTTTTTCTGCCATAGCATAAATCATCAGTTCGCTCTTCACAGTGGATTCCGCATACAGCTTCAGGTTTTCTTCATATTCTGCCTGATCCATACGGAAGTAGTCATCACGGAACTCATCCCAGCTGGTATATCCGTAAGTCTGCGAAATTTCCTGATAATCTGCCTGGATTCTTTCCAGTGTATCTTCAACCTTTCCTTCCGGATAAGAAATCACTTCTGTTTCATCATAAATCTTGGCATACAGTTCATTTTTCAGATTATACAGTGCATTCTCTTCCGCTTCTGCTTCCAGCTTTTCTCTAACGGAAGCACGATATTCGTCTACATTCTTATAATCCGTATTTTCCTTAACGAATTCGTCTGTCAGTTCCGGCATAACCTTTACAACCTTGCTCTTAATGGTTACTTCGAAAGTAACATCCTTGCCGGCCAGATCCGGATTATTCTGATACGGATCCGGGAACTGCAGATCCAGTGTCACAGTTTCACCAACTGCCGCACCAATCAGACCTTCCTCGAAACCATCAATATAACCGGCACTTCCCACAGGACCCAGAGCAGCATCTTCTGTGTTCATTCCATCCTGCGTCGTTCCGTCTGCCAGAGTCCCCTTATAGGAAACAACCAGATTGTCACCCTTTTCAACGGTTCCTTCTGTTAC
>JAFYNS010000053.1 GCA_017556505.1 Bacillota bacterium
GATATATCAAAGGCAGTGTGGACAGCAGGGGAATCGCTGACACGATGATGCCGATCGATACTTCCTCCGTACCAAAACAGATTGAGAATGAGGCTGTACAGTATGCGAAAGAATATGTTTACCGCCGCATGGCAGAATACGATACAATCGGCATGTATTCCGGCTATACCATTGTAGGTGCTCGTATTTCCAATATGGAACGGATTAATACTGGTACTGCAGCGGAAAACAGCGGTGTTAATTTATATCGTCTGGAATACAGACTGCTTCCTGATTATCCTGAAGCTGTGGAGGAAGTTGGCGGTATGAAGATGGATGGGGATGAAATAACAGAATGGAACTCTGCCGGACAGCCATATCTTTTGATACATTATGGATACCGTATGGGAGAGAAAGTCTGGGAACCTATCTGCTGGATCAATACAGAAATTATTGATGTAGAGTACAGCACACCTGAAATGATTGATGAATATGGCGATGCGTATACTGCTGCTGCCATGGAACTGTGGAAAGAATGGAGCTGGCAGCAGGAAAATGAAACTCCTGCAAAAGCAGTGGATGTCGAGAAGGCATTTTCTGAGCTCATGGCGGCAGGAGAACCGGTATCCTTGATGTTTTCTCTGGAGGAAGATCATTTCGGCCCGTTTACAGCTGATGATGAACAACATACAGAAGAACTGATAATGAGACTTCACGAATACCAGTGGAAGGAAATGAAGGAACATCAGACCAGCAGCTCCTGGTCGGTCACAGTATCCTCTGCAGATGACAGTCACCGCATGGTCTTTTATGAAGATGATACGGTAGAATATTTTGATGGGAACAAATCGACTTACTGGCGGGCAGAATGCCAGGACTATCCGCAGTACTCAGCAGCCATAAGTATCCGTGGTATATATTATCAGCTGGAACGGAATTCGATGCAGATGAAATTCCAGTTTGAGGGCAGTGCAGAGGCCGCAGCAGAAGAATTTATCTATAACATCTACGGTTCTCATCTTATGTCTCTGTCTCCGGGAAATGAATCGGGTATATCGAAATATGAAGTTATAGACTGGGATGTCATGGAAGTTGCCGACGATGGAAAGGCCGTTGTTGCCGGATTTGCGTACGCATTTGATCCATGGTATCCAGAGTCATCCGGGATATGGGCGGGTAACACAATGGAGGGAACTGGTGAGTATGAAGGTATGCTGACTGCAGGCAGACAGGTCGTGCTGGAAAAACAGGATGACGGATACTGGCACTGCATCGGTATGGGAACCGGTGGGTACCGACTGCCGGACAGATATTACTAAAAAATAGCCGAAAGGCTATTTTTTTTGTATACATTCGGGGTTTTAATCTAAGTGAAGGGCAGGCAGAACAAATGGAGTCAGCAGAGAATGAAAACCGTGTTATCAGGGATTTTTATAAACTGTTATTACAAAATAACGATAAAATTGGATAAAATGATTCTTGTGTAGTCTATTTTGCCTAACTGTACATATTAAATTATTGATAATTGTATGTTTTAAAATGAACAAAATGGATGTAAAATATAGTCAGATGATAAGGATGGAGGTTTATAAAAATGGCATCTTCTAAAACAAAGGATATGGTCATGACAGCATTAATGGCCGCAATTATTTTCGTCGCAACATATCTTATTCGTATTCCGAATCCCGCTACGGGCGGTTACAGTCACCTTGGAGACTGTATGATATTCCTTGCAGTGGTGCTGCTGGGACGTAAAAATGGTTCTGCAGCCGCAGCAATCGGCGGAGCATTTTCTGATTTTCTGGCTGGTGCCGCAATATGGATTCTGCCAACACTGGTTATAAAATATATTATGGCGTTTATTATGGGAACCATCATTATGGCATCTCCTGCTAATAAAAAACTGCAGCTTACCGGAGCGATTACAGGGGGGATTTTTCAGATTATTGCGTACACACTGGTAAAAATAGTGCTGATTGGTAAGGAAGCTGCAATAGTATCAATACCGAATGTTTCCATTCAGACGATATTCGGTATTGTAATTTTCATGATTCTTTCCGCTGCGTTATCCGATTTTCTGCTTAAATATATGAAGAAAGAAGGTATCATTAAATGAGATTTATAGATGGACATGCGCACATTGGTTACACTGGGGGCTGGGCTGATGTAGGCATTAATGAAGAGCAGCTTATTGCACAGATGGACCAGTACAATATTGAAAAAACAGCTCTCTGTAATGAAAATAACGAAATTACACTGGATCTGATGAAAAGACATCCTGGCCGCATCATCGGCTGCGTTTATGTAAATCCGCTGAACCAGGAAACCGTTGACGCAATGGAAACATATTTTGAGAAGGGTTTTACTGCCGTAAAGCTGAACCCGCTGCGTCATGCTTACTGCGCAGACGCTGCGATTCTTGATCCAATCCTGGAAAAAGCCGCAAAGTATAATCTCCCGGTATGCATTCACAGCGGACATCCGCCATACTCTCTGCCTTGGCAGATTGGACTTTTAGCGGAACGTCATCCTGACGTAAAAATCATGATGATTCACATGGGGCACGGCCACGGTGTATATATTGACGCCGCTCTTAAGATGGCTCGCCGCTATCCGAATATTTATCTTGAAATGTCTGGAATGCCGATGCCTACGAAAATCCGCGAAGCGTACGAAACGGTAGGCCATGACCGCATCATGTTTGGTACAGATACACCGTTTCATCACCCAACAGTAGAAATGCAGAAAGTCATTACAAGCGGACTTGATGAAGAAGCACAGCAGAAAGTATTCTACGATAATGCTGCTGCGTTCTTCGGTATATAAGGCATATTAAGAGTGAGCTGCCATCCAAATGGACTGTTTGGTCAACTGGATGGCAGCTCCTTTTGCTTATAAACTGATTATTCGTTTTTAAAAATCAATCCAGGCGTCCATCGGCCACGCCTGATTTATAACCCCATTATCTAAAAGTTCTAAAACTGTGGCAGGGGATGCTGCCAGATAGCATCCGTAACAGTTCACACCGTTTTCTTCGACATATGCTAAGACTTCATTGTAATAGGAGACAGGTTCGCGGCCTACACCTTTGCCTTCTGTTTCTTTATCAACAGAATACTTCAGAAGGGATTTGAAGTGCTGTGCAAGGCTTTCTGCAGTGCGTTCCTCGCCCTTTATATTAAAATATGGATAACTGTCATTGATGTTTTCCCATAAGATGCCGCCGCTGAACGGTGTCATGCCGCAGAGAGGGAGACGCTGTTTATCATCTTCAGAGTTGCGGATTCCGATCCATCCGATTGTACCATTCTTCAGCGTGGACTGGAAGTTAAGAAGCTCTTCCATAGTCAAATCTTCAGGGAAGGAGGCTGCTACATATACTCTGGTATAATCCGGCAGGGATTCAAGTCTGTCTCTTACACTTTCTTTCACTTCTTCATCCAGCGGATATTCGGGATAGGAACCACGTTCAAAGATATTTGATGGAATGGTTCTCATAAAATCCATTGGAAGAGAAAGATTTCCCTTAGTAAGCGTTCCATAAGTATACAGGCTGTCACCTCCCAGTGCTGTATCTGCATACTGAATGGTAAGGTTATGTGATGCAAACCCAGTGCGTTCCGCCCATACGAAAGTAATGTTTACATCATCTGTAAACAGTTCACCGTAGGCCGCCAGTGTCAGCTCAAGATCTTCAGAGAACTCGCTTCCATAAGAACTTTCTTTCGGATCCCAATAGCTCTTTTCTATAGCAGGCATTACCACAAATATGGTCCCCAGCAAAATACCTGCAGCAAGAAGTACACTGATCAAAATGATGGATAGACTGCGGCGGCGCAGTCTTTTACGAATGGCTTTCAGTTCAGCAGCCGTATCTATTTCATGGTTATAATTCATACCCCTGTTCCTCCAATCTTTTCTTTAATGTTTGTCTAAGGCGCGTCAGTCGCTGCCTGGTTGCATCATAGCTCTTTGACTGCATTTTTGCGATTTCATAAAGCGGCATATCGAAAAAGTAGTGCAGAAGCAAAATCTCTCCGTCGGATTGTTCAAGGCTTTCTATGGCCTCACGGAGAATCATACGTTGCTCTGTTTTTAGCACTTCGGTTTCCGGTGTGTTAAAGTCCGCGGGCAAGGATTCATAAGTAGAATCAATCCGTCGTTTTTCTTTCCGCAGTAAGTCAATCCAGAGGTTTTTGCAGACACGGAAGAGCCAGTAACGAAACGACGGTACATCATCCGACAAGCTGAGATAAGCTTTTACAAAAGCATCCGCAACAAGATCTTCTGCAGTTTCGCGGTTCCCGCATAGTGCCAGGCAGTAAAGCCGGGCGTCGTTGTAATATCTGCTGTACAGCAATTCGAGAATATCTTTATCCGTGTCGCACACCTCCTTTGCTTTATTCTTTTACTGTATAAACGAATTTTAACAAAAATTGTGACAGGTTTCTATGAAATTATTTTTTCACCCACGAATTCAACCGCAGGTCGCTTTACTTTTTCTTCTGTTTCGGCTTTAATATAGGCAGGAGGGGATCGTATGACCACAGAAAGCTTTGCTAAATTTATAAAAGAAGAACGTACCCGGCTTGGAATGACGCAGGCGGAGCTTGCAGAAAAGCTTCATGTTTCCACCGCTGCAGTCAGCAAGTGGGAGAGGGAAAAATGCCTGCCGGATATTACGAAACTGGAAGACATCGCAGCCGTGCTTGGACTCAGCGTGCTGGAAGTTCTGCAGTGCGCACGAAACGATGAAGAAACATGTATAGAAATTTTGCCAGTAGAGCACACGAACATCCAGGATAATTTCAACACCCAGCTGGCTGCCGTATACCGGGAGACAGTCGATTTTGCAGCTCGTCAAAATATGACCAGATTACGCCGATTCCTGAAATGGAGCGTTGTAGTATTGCTTATTGCCCTTTTGATTAACTGGTTTCCTGTATATCATGTAGTTCAAGTCTGGTTCCCAAGCTATTATACAACTGGTGAAATTTCGAAACTGGTATTTCGTGGCTCGCCGCAGGACCTTGTGACTGCTTCAGAAATTATGCAAACAGCAGAAAATGCATGCGAGGAACTTGGATTGACCTGGGAGGAAGCAAAGGAAAAGTACGGGCCGTTGAGCCGCTACTGCCATGCGGCCGATTCCTATCCCGATGTGGTCGATGAGTGGCATGAAATGAAGCTTTGGTCCGCGCATTTTGATCTTACAGAAGGATGGATGTGGGTTTATTACTCACAGGAAGGCCTGGATGAGAAGGGCGAAGTGACCACCGGAAGCTGGCGGATTCCGTCGCTGTGGTATCTGCAGCCGGATGAAGAGGGAAACTGGAAGGTCGTGCATATAAAAGAGCATGCGTAGGATAGGATGAGTCGTTGATATTTTACGGTTGTATGGTATAATTGGGGCAAGAATGGAGTTAATGACTCCACTTACAGAATCAATGGGTATAGACTCCCGGCTAAGAAGAAGGCAAGTCAGCTTGCTTTCTTTTTTTACGAAAAAGGAGCTGAAAACAGCTCCTTTTATCATGTTATTAGTTTTTTTACTTTCGTCCGCAATATGGACATCTGGATTTGCGGATGTCTGGTACAAAGGCTGTGTGCGTTTTCTTACAATCCAGACATTTCAGCTGGAAGTACTTGTTTTTCAGCTTTTTCTCGTTAGGCGAAAGGCATTTTTCTACCGTCTGACGGTGCCGGTTGGTGTATCCAATCGATGATACTTGGGAGAAATGTGTTCTTCTGATGAAAAGAACTATTACGAGAAGTAATATACCCGCAAGAAGAATACCAATTACGCCGGCCCAACCCAGTTTTTCGAAACCGGCAAGGGCACCAGCACCACAGAGGACTGCAAGCGGCTGCCATGTACGATCCGTTATGGAATGAGATCTCAGAAACTTGGTGGTGTCGAATGGATCATCATCCAGCATATACGGTTTATCGTGGTTATTCTGCTGTTTACTCATAATCTTTCCCCCTTAACCAGTCAATGAAGCAGCGGCTTCCTGAAGGAGCAGAACCGCTTCTGCCTTTACAGAAGCGTTGGCGTAGAGTCCCTGGTCAGCATAACGTATAGTTTTGCTGAGATAAGATGCAGCAAGGGCGGGATCGCTTTTGGCTGCGGATTTTGCCAGGGCGAGAAAGGCTTTGGCAAAAAGGGCCTGAAACTCGTCTTCGAGTTCTTCAGGGTAGGTAGTTTCCATATTTGCAACTACCTGCCAGCGTCCGTCTTTCGCAGCTTTTTTCGCTGCAGTGATTGCTGCAGAGACGTCGTTAAAGTGAGCAATCTCTTCGTCCGCCGGAGTGGATAAGAAGTCTAAAATGTCTGGCAGCTCCAGAACCTCAGCCAGATATTCCAATGTGTTTATGGAAGGCATTGCGATGCCGTTTTCAATCTGACTCAGCATGTTGCGGGTTATGAAGTTACCTACGACCTGGCTTTGGGTCATTTTTTTAGCAATGCGGGCTTCTTTAATTCTGATACCCAGTTCTGCGGCATTCATAATATCACCTTCTGTGTAGTATATTTCGAGTGGCAATACCTTTTTTTAAAAAAAGTAAATATAATTTACTTTAATATAGCAAATTTTGCATAAAAAAGCAAGTGAATATTTAATGGGCACAGCGATGATGCAGTGTTGAAAACTAAATAATACTTAAAAATTTTTAAGAATTTCAACTGATAAAAAATATTGACATAATCCGACAATCATCCTATAATTTAGGTAAATATAATTTACTGCAGTTGAGTGAATTAATAAAGGTAAGGAGGAAGCTTTATGGTAGCATGGTGGGAATCTCTTGACGCTGTTTTAAGAGTACTTTACTGTATTACAATTCCTGCGACACTGGTAATGGTAATTCAGACGGTCCTGTCTATCCTTGGGGGATTTGAAGGCGGAGCCGGTGTGGACTTTTCGGACACATCTGCCTTTTCGGGAGACCTGGACCTGGATTTCGATGGGGGTGCAGATATAGGAGAACTGGCTGACGGGGATCTCGGTGCAGGCCGTGATGCGGTCCTGGACGGCGGTAATCCGGCAGACTTTTCCATTGCCAGCATGTTTTCTGTACAGGGAATTGTCACATTCCTGATGGTCATGGGATGGGTTGCCATTGTTTCCATTAGCTCCGGTGCCAATCCGGTAATCGCATTACTGGCAGGCTGCGGACTGGGTGTCCTTACCATGTATCTGGTCGCTCGGCTCATGTTTGCTTCACGGCGTCTGGCTGAAAACGGAACGGTAGACATAAAAAATGCCATCGGGGAAAACGGCACTGTTTACATACCGATTCCAGCCAAAGGCGGCGGTGAGGGAAAGATTAATCTCTATCTGCAGGGACGTTACGTCGAAGTAAACTGCATCACCAGTGAAACTGAAATGATTCCGACCGGAACTTCCGTCAGAGTCATTGATGCACGCAATGGTGTCCTGATTGTAGAGCGGGATGTTTAACCGTAAGTTTCAGTAAAAGAAAGGATTTTCAAAAGGAGGAAAGACATGAAACTTGGAGTTTTAGTAGCAGTTATCATTATCTCTCTTGTATTACTGGCGACAGTGATTCTGATTCTGTCACGGTACAGAAAGTGTCCGTCCGACAAGGTTATGGTTATCTACGGTAAAGTCGGCAGTGACAAGGACGGTAATACCAGAAGTGCGAAGTGTATTCACGGTGGTGCAGCATTCATTATTCCTGTGCTGCAGGCATATCAGTACCTGGATCTGACTCCAATTTCCATCGGGGTTGACCTGACCCAGGCCCTGTCCAAGCAAAATATCCGTATCGACGTTCCATCCAGATTTACAGTTGGTATTTCCACTGAGCCTGGTGTTATGCAGAATGCGGCAGAACGTCTGCTTGGTCTGAGTCTGGCATCCATTCAGGAACTGGCAAAGGATATCATCTTCGGTCAGCTGCGTCTGGTAATTGCGACCATGGACATCGAAGAAATTAACATGGACAGAGATAAGTTCCTGCTTGCAGTTTCCAACAACGTGGAAATCGAACTGAAGAAAATTGGTCTCCGTCTGATTAACGTAAACGTTACCGACATCAATGATGAATCCGGATATATCGAAGCTCTGGGTAAGGAAGCCGCTGCAAAGGCTATCAATGATGCGAAGAAGAGTGTAGCAGAAAAGAACAGAGACGGTGAAATCGGTCAGGCTGAAGCACACAGAGACCAGCGTATCAATGTGGCAGCCGCAGATGCAAGTGCAATCGACGGTGAAAATAACGCTAAGATCGAAGTAGCACAGTCCAATGCACGCAGAAGAGAAAAGGAAGCGGAAGCTTTGAAGATTGCAACTGCTGCAGAAGCAGTACAGGCTGCAAAGGCGAAGCAGGAAGCTTACATCGCTCAACAGGAAGCAGAAATGACCCGTGCGGAACTGGAAAAAGCAACCCAGACTGCAGACGTCATCGTAACTGCCGAAATCGAAAAGAGAAAGGCAGAGATTGCTGCAGAAGCAGAAGCGGAAGTTATGAGAAGAAAGGCAAAGGGGGAAGCCGATGCAATCTTCATGAAGATGGAAGCAGAAGCCCGCGGTACCAGAGAAATCCTGGCAAAGCAGGCCGAAGGTATGAAGCTGCTGGTTGAAGCTGCCGGTGAAAATGCAGACGATGCTGTGAAGCTGATGATTGCAGATAAGCTGGAAGATCTGACCAGAATTCAGGTTGAAGCGATCAAGAACATCAAGATTGATAAGGTTACTGTATGGGACGGCAATGGAAACTCTGAAAACGGAAAGACTGCAACTGCAAACTTTCTGTCCGGTATGATGAAATCCATTCCTCCAATGAACGAACTGTTCCAGCAGGCAGGCATGGAACTTCCGGAATTTCTGGGCAAGGATATTTCCGGCAGAGTGCAGGCACTGGCAGAAGCAGAGCCAGCTGTATGCGAATGTGAACCGGAAGAACCTGCAGAAGCAGTCGAAGTTCAGGCTGAAGACGCAGAATAAGCAGGTTGCGTTTCATACGTTAATAAGGTAAAATAACGGTAAGAAAGAATACCGGCGGTTTGGCAAAGAGTGCCGGACTGCCGGTATTTGTGTATAGAAAGGGGAACGTAAAATGAAAGATGTGCTGATGTGGATTTTGATTAAACTTACTTATGTGCATGTGTGGATTATTATTTTTGCTGTGCTTGTTGCGATTGCAATGATTTATTTCATGATTCATCCGCCAAAAGATGAACGTGAGGGTTCGGAAGACATTGTGACATCAAAGGATCTCCTGAAGAACGTAAATGATGAACGTGAGAAACAGGGGCTGCATGAAATCCCGGCAGTAAACAGCAGATCGGCAAGTAATACATATGCTCGTCTGGATAAATCGTTCAGCAGTGTACCGGATTTCTTTAAGAAGCTGTTTTCTGGGAAAAAGCATTAATTTGTGTGAGAATAATGTTTTAAGTTTCAGTGTGAAAGGAAATAAACTTAAAATATTTGGAGGAAAAAAGATGATTACAATTTTCACTCGAAAAGAATTGCTTATTACTCTGGATATGATGCGCCAGGCAAAGGTACGAGAAATCTTATCTGCAAATGGCATTGAATATAGCATGAAGGTAACCAATCTTCAAAATGCTTCCATCATTGGCGGCCGCAGAGAAACTGTTGGGACTATAGGGATAAATTTAAACTATTCCTATGAATATAAGTTTTATGTTCATAGGAAGGATTATGAACGTGCTCTTTACTTGGTGAGTTACTGACAGAGACGGTATTCGGAAGAGGTGGTGTGTGTATGGATAAGGTTAATTTGATTTCTTCATTTGTTGGGATGATTTTTGGGATTATGAGTTTGACGAAGACTCTTTCCTATGATATTACAATGCCCATAATGGATGTGTGCTTAGGCATTGCATGTTTAAGCAGAGGCGTGATAGAAGTAAGAAATGGAAAAAAGAACAGTGCTTTCTTTGATTTTCTATCAGGAACGTTATTTATACTGCTTGTTATAGTACATTTGAGGCGCGGATTGTAATAGAAAGGGGCCTGGGGAAAGAAAAGTGAAAAACAGTGTGCAATTTCCAATTAAAGTGAATCCGGGAAAGAGTATCGGCAAGCTTCAGCTGGGTATGACCCACGAAGAAATTCTGCGTGCAATCCATGAAATGCGCATGGATTGGGGTGATTTAAATGAGTCTGATGTGGAGATTACGAAAGATATGGAGTTTGACGGACTTCAGTGTGTGCGGTACATGTGCTATGCTGACGGCTGCATTCCATTCTTTTTCATAGTCACATTCCGGGATGGTACAGCTGTCGAAATCGGTATAAACCGAGACGTGGATCC
>JAFYNS010000002.1 GCA_017556505.1 Bacillota bacterium
CCGGACTTCTTTGCGCGTTCAATGTTGTCGCTGAACGGGAAGAATGCGTCGGAACCCAGAGCCACGCCGGTCCTGGTTGCCAGATACTGCGCAGCTTCTTCCGCGGTCAGAGGTGCAGGCTGCTCGGTGAAGTAGTTCTGCCAGATGCCTTCTGCACATACGTCTTCTTCGTTCTTGTTGATATATCCGTCAATTACGTTGTCTCTGGTCTGACGGCCGATGTCTGCTCTGAACGGCAGGTTCAGAACCTTTGGCATCTGTCTCAGGAACCAGGTGTCAGCCTTGGTGCCTGCCAGTCTGGTACAGTGAATTCTGGACTGCTGGCCTGCGCCTACACCGATCGCCTGACCGTCTACTGCATAAGCAACGGAGTTGGACTGGGTGTACTTCAGAGTGATTAAAGCGATGATCAGGTCACGCTTTGCGGAGTCAGGCAGTTCCTTGTTTTCGGTTACCAGGTTTTCCAGCAGGGCTTCATTGATTTCGAAGTTGTTTCTGCCCTGTTCGAAGGTGATGCCGAATACCTGCTTCTTTTCCTGCGGTGCAGGAACGTAAGCTTCGTCGATCTGTACGATGTTGTATGCGCCCTTCTTCTTGGTCTTCAGGATTTCCAGAGCTTCCGGTTCGAAGCCGGGAGCGATGACACCGTCGGAAACTTCACGCTGGATAATCTTTGCGGTGGTTACGTCACAAACGTCGGACAGCGCAATCCAGTCACCGAAGGAGCTCATTCTGTCGGTACCTCTTGCTCTTGCATATGCGCAAGCCAGAGGGGATTCATCCAGACCTTCGATGTCGTCTACGAAGCATGCCTTCTTCAGATCATCGGACAGCTTTACACCAACCGCTGCGGAGGTTGGAGAAACGTGCTTGAAGGAAGTTGCTGCCGGCATTCCCAGAGCTTCCTTTACTTCCTTTACCAGCTGCCAGGAGTTTAATGCATCCAGGAAGTTGATATAACCAGGTCTGCCGTTTAAGATTGTGATTGGCAGGTTGCTGCCGTCTTCCATGTAGATTCTGGAAGGCTTCTGGTTCGGGTTGCAGCCATACTTTAACTGAAATTCATTCATTGGTATATCGCCTCCTGTGATTATAATTCGTGCTTGTTGATCAGTCTGCATTCGTACTTGCCGGTAGCCAGGTCAGTGTAACGAACGTAGAGGGAAATCAGGTGGTCAGGGTTCAGGCTGGTCCAGATTTCCTGTGTGAATGCGTCGATGTCGTCAGTGGTTGCCAGGCGGTGCGGTTCACCCTGGAAAGTCGGCAGAGGATTGCCGTCTCCCATGTAAGTGTGAATCAGATGGCCCAGACCTGCCTTGCTACCGTAGTCATAAGTGAAACGGTTGCAGAAAGTACCTTCTGCGTCGCCGCTCTTTAAGATGCTCATCTGGTAAGTCATGTCACCGTCCGCGAAGGTAATCATGCCGCTGATTCTAGGAGTCCAGTTTGGAGCGTCCGGTTCGAATTCGCGGGACTTGAGGGACTGACGGAAGCACTTGCCTTCCTTCAGACCTTCCCAGATTGTATCCGTCTGGTCACCGTTGGTTACCACCAGCTTGTTTTCGTAAACGCGCAGTGGGTGGTAGATGATCAGGGATGGGTCTTCCACCTTGGATTCATCGAAAGGATAGATTACGATATCATCGCCTTCCGCACGGAACACACGGTTTCTGCTGTTTTCGGAACGGCCCATGATAAAGTATGCAGTCACTGCCTTAGTGCCGTCCGGAGTCTTACCAATCAGCACGCCACGGCCTACATATTCATTATTTTCAACCACCTGCTTAAAGGATGGGGTTTCGTATACGTTCATTGGTTATGCTCTCTCTTTCCTGAATTTCTCACTGAGTCTCTGTGCAGCTTCCGGAAGGATAATCCATTCCGCCTGCTCCATAACTCTTCTCTGCAGAGTTTCCGGAGTATCACCCGGTTCTACTGCCACTTCCTTCTGCATGATAATGGCGCCGCCGTCCGGAATTTCATTTACAAAATGTACGGTTGCACCGGTCATCTTTTCGCCTGCTGCCAGTACAGCTTCATGCACCTTCAGGCCGTAGAAGCCTTCGCCGCAGAACTTCGGAATCATGGAAGGATGTACGTTGATGATGCGTTCTTCGTAACGGCTGGTAAAACGTTCGCTTAAGATGGTCATGAAACCTGCCAGAATCATGAAATCGATTTCATATTCTTCCAGCTTGGCAATGATAGCATTTTCAAAGGCCTCCTGGCTGCCCAGTTCCTTCTTCAGCACCACTGCAGAGTCAATGCCTGCATTGGCTGCACGTTCCAGAGCATATGCTTTGCTGTTATTTGCAATAACCAGCACGATTTCACCGTCGGTGATTACCTTACCCTGGGCGTCAATCAGCGCCTGCAGGTTGGTGCCGCCGCCGGAAACCAGAACCGCAATACGTGTTTTGCGTGGTTCTACCATAAGATTACACCAGCTTCGTCCTTCACGATTTCACCGATTACATAAGCGTCTTCGCCGTTAGCCTTCAGAACTTCCAGAGCCTTTTCAGCCTGGTCTGCAGCTACTACGATGGACATGCCCACACCCATGTTGTAAGTGTTGTACATATCTCTTTCAGGAATGTTGCCGGTTTCCATCAGATACTTGAAGATCGGCAGAACCTTTACATCGTCCTTCTTGATCTTCGCAGAGAAACCATCTGGCAGGGATCTAGGAATATTTTCGTAGAAACCGCCGCCGGTGATGTGGGAGATAGCCTTTACTTCCACTTCTTCCAGCAGAGCCAGAACAGGCTTTACGTAAATCTTTGTTGGGGTCAGCAGAGTTTCACCCAGGGATGCACCGCCCAGAGCTTCTACAGGAGCCTTCAGGTCCGCGTTTTCCACGTCAAATACCTTACGAACCAGGGAGAAACCGTTGGAGTGAACACCGCTGGAAGGCAGAGCGATGATTACGTCGCCTTCTGCAACCTTGTTATTGTCCAGGATCTTATCTTTATCAACTACGCCAACTGCGAAACCAGCCAGGTCATATTCATCTTCAGGATAGAAGCCAGGCATTTCTGCAGTTTCACCGCCGGTCAGGGAAGCACCGGACTGTACGCAGCCTTCTGCAACACCAGCTACCAGCTGTGCGATCTTTTCAGGGAAGTTCTTGCCGCATGCGATGTAGTCCAGGAACAGTAATGGCTTCGCACCGCAGCAGATGATGTCATTTACACACATTGCTACACAGTCGATACCTACGGTATCATGCTTGTCCATCAGGAAGGCAATCTTCAGCTTGGTACCTACACCGTCAGTACCGCTTACCAGAACCGGCTTGGTGATGCCGGTCATATCCAGTTCCACCAGACCGCCGAAGCCGCCGATGCCGGACAGTTCCTTACCGGTCAGGGTTCTTGCGATGTGTTCCTTCATCAGTTCCACTGCCTTGTAACCCGCGGTAATATCTACGCCTGCTGCCTTGTAGCTTTCACTCTGACTTTTCATTGTTCTATTTCCTCTCTTTCAATAAATGCTTTATGATAAATTCGAATTAATTAACCGTTGTACTTTGCTTCGATTTCCGCGTTCTTAGCCAGAACCTTATCAGAAGCTTTCTTTCTGTAAGCAACCAGCTTTTCAGCCAGTTCTTCATCTTCCACTGCCAGAATCTGTACACCCAGCAGTGCTGCGTTAGCTGCACCGTTGATCGCTACGGTTGCAACCGGCATTCCGCTTGGCATCTGTACAGTTGCCAGCAGTGCATCCAGGCCGTCCAGAGTGGAGGACTTTACAGGAATACCAATAACCGGCAGAGTGGTGTTGGCTGCCATGGCACCTGCCAGGTGAGCCGCCATACCTGCTGCAGCGATGATTGCTGCCATGCCGTTGGCCTTTGCGTTCTTTGCAAAATCTGCAGCTTCCGCTGGTGTTCTGTGTGCGGACAGTACGTGTACTTCGAACGGTACGCCGAACTTTTCCAGCACATCGAACGCTTTTTCTACTACAGGAAGGTCACTGTCGCTTCCCATGATGATTCCGATTTTCTTCATCTTTTTCCTCCATTTTACTCACTTTAACAGGGGCCGGCCGCGGCTCCTGTAAGAAAAAAGGACAGTTCAATCCCTTGGTTATAGGAGAACTGCCCAGACGGTCGACTTTAATATAACCCGTGTTCCTCCGTGGTGCTCCACGATACTTCCGTCAGTCACGCCGGGCCTCTTATTTACATACAAATGCGTATTTACATTCATATTATGATTATATTATAACAGCCCTTTTCCGTCAAGGAAAAGGGCTGGGAAAAGTGCTTTTTATTTGTCAGATTCTGAAGTCGGTACGTCCGGAAATTCTATCCGGATACGCCCGGTATCCAGTTCTTCTTTCTGAAAAATTCCGGTATTTACCACAGCTGTATGCTGCAGCTCCATTGCCAGAACATCGTCCAGATTTGTGACTTCAACCGACGGCAGCATGGACAATTTCCACTGCGGCATCCGCGGCAGATCATACATCCACTTGCAGTAATTACCGCTCATGCTGCTGTCCACATTCAGCGGAAGCTCGTCGTAGTGTTCCTCCCTGGAAATTCCTCCGCTTGTTGAAAAACTGATGGTCACCTTCGGTGATGTGGAATTAAAAGGTTCCCAGTGCATCAGCTCCTGATTTTCATCATTTACATCCAGAAGGGTACTGTAGGCAGAAATTCCCCTTGATTCTTCCGTCTCCATATCGGAATCCATCCACACCAGCCACTTGGTGCCGCCGGGAATACCGTTTATATTAACGTTTTCCCATTCCTTCTCAGCCTGCACACGCGTGGTCATGAAAGACTCCACACTGCCCTCTTCATCAAGAAAAGCAAAGGAGAAATATTTTGCCTGGAAATCAAAGCCGCGGCCCATCAACGGGGTACTGTGGGAGTCCTGCTCCGGCAAAATCCACGCCAGCAGACTTTCCTCATCGGCAAACGGCTTATTAGAGAAGTAATAATTCTCTACGGGCACCTTGCCCCAGAATTTGAAGCAGTAAACGCCCACCAGCCGGCAGCCGCCTTTCGATCCAATCAGATTACAGTCCATGAACTGCCCGTTATTGTGGAAAAGCAGTCCCTTTTCCATTCCGGGAAGAACCTCTTCCTCCTCTGCAGGATAGTCTTCTTCTGCAAGACCAGTCCAAACCGCAGTCTCTGTCATTTCATAATCCAGTGACAGCTCTGCCCACTCCATTTTTTCCCCATCCTGCGAACTGCGGTGCGGGCCCCAGATCCTCGGCAGATACGGCGTAAGCAGATTCATTGCAACGCACAGCACTACAATCAGTGCATAAACTGTTATCCCCTTTTTCTTCTGTTTCTCCATAGGTATCCCCTTCCTGCATTCTTTCCTGATTACATTTCACTAAGATGCGGCGCTTCTTCAATGAACTCAGCTTCCATACCCAGGCCTTCGAAGAACTTCACCATGGCCATAGGCGCATACTTTTCGGTGGAATAATGGCAGCCGCCATTTCTGTCTTCACTATAGTATATATTTGTCATAAAAGCAATGGACAAGCCCGCCGATTTCTGTTATTTTTAAAGCAGTATCATAATCACAGGAGGAATGAAACCGTGATCCAGTTAATTAAAAATGTAAAAGTATACCGCGACGGCGAATGGAAGCTGAGCGAAATTCTCGTTGCTGATAAGAAGATTGAAAAAATTGCCGACCACATCGAATGCAGTTTTGAAGACATGGTGGTAACCGACGGCAAGGGCATGACTGCTATTCCAGGCTATATTGACCAGCATGTACACGTATGCGGAGGCGGTGGTGAAGGCAGCTTCATCACCCAGGTACCGCCATTAAAGTTCAGTGAGCCGGTAAAGGCCGGCGTTACCACAATTGTAGGCCTGCTGGGCACCGACGGTACCACCAGAAGCGTGAGAAACCTGGTTGCCAAGACCAAAGCACTGAAGGAATTTGGTCTGACCGCTTACTGCCTCACCGGCAACTACAACTATCCATCTCCAACTCTGACCGGCAGCGTACTGGATGACATCGTATTCGTAGACGAAATCATCGGTGTGAAGATTGCTATTGCAGACCACCGTTCTGCCAACATGACCACCGAATCCCTGATCAAGCTGGCTTCTGATGCCCGCGTTGCTGGCATGCTCTCCGGCAAGCCAGGCGTAGTACACCTGCACACCGGCAGCGGCAAGAACCCGCTGGGCATTGTCTTCGAAGCGCTTGAAAACTCTGAAATTCCAATCGCAAACTTCCGCCCGACCCACCTGGCACCGAAGTACGAACACGCACTGAAGTTCGCTGAAATGGGTGGTTACGTAGACTTCACCTGCGATCCGGAAGACATGTACAATCGTTCCGGCCTGCTTTGCAAGGCACTGGATGAAGTACCGGAAGGCCTGATGACCCTGAGCACCGACAGCAACGGAAGCCTGCCTGTATGGAATGAAAAGAACGAAATGATCGGTATCGCTGCAGCAAGCATCAGCGCACTCCACGAAACCATCAAAGCCATGGTGGAAATGCACAACTGTCCGCTGGAAAAGGCCATCAAGCCTGCTACAGAAAACGTTGCCAAGGCACTGAAGCTCTTCCCAGCCAAGGGTACTCTGGCAGCCGGCGCAGATGCGGACATCGTCCTGCTGGACGAAAACCTGGACATCGACTCTGTTTACGCCATGGGCAAATGCATGCTGAAGGGCGGCGAAATGCAGGTAAGCGCAAACTTCGAAATTTAAATCCCGCCATAAAACACGTACATAATATTCCATATACCCACCCCGGCAAGGCCCAGTTCGCGCACCAGCGTGAGCCGGGCCTTCCAGCTTTCTTCATTTTCAAACCATACGATGTGCTGCCGCCCTGCAGGATCCGTGTACTCAAAGAAAGGCGCCATTGCCACCTCATTCCACTGAATCGGCACACCGTAGTACTCCGCCCTGGCCTCCGCCTGGTAATTGGTCAGTTTCTCCGCCCTGGATTCACCCTGTACAAAGGGCAGCGTCCAGTCGTACCCATAGTTATTCAGACCCATCAAAATCTTCTCCGGCGGAATCTCTGTAACTGCATATTCCAGCACTCTCCGTACATTGACGATAGGCGATACAGGCTGCGGCTCTCCATAGGTATATCCCCATTCATAAGTCATAATCAGGCAGTAGTCTGCCGCCTGACCCATTCCCCGGTAATCATGTCCTTCATAGAGAACACCCGGCTGATTGGCACTGACTTTCGGTGCCAGAGCCACCGTCGTGGTGTACCCTTCCGGTGCCAGCAGTTCCCGGGTTCTCCGCACCAGATTTACATAATCATCAGCATACTCTGCCGGCAGATATTCGAAATCAAAATCGATGCCGGAAAGATCCTTGGTTTGTATGTTTTGCAGGATGGAGGAAATCAGATTGTCCAGAGCCGCAGGATTGACGAAAACTGCGGCTGCCACCTGATCATTGAAAGCACCGTTCTCATCCAGCGGCGTCAGCACCATGAGCGTTCCCACACCGGCATCACGGGCAGGCTGCACGATATTTTCATCCTCCAGATTAATCAGATTCCCCTCAGAAGTAAATCCGTAACTGAAAGCGGAGACCCAGGTGAGCCTTGGCAGCCACCAGGCCAGAGTCTCCGGACTTATGGACGGATAAGCATAACCATTTACCAGCAGATCATCAAATTCAGGCATAGCCACACCTCCTTAACACAGTATTTTATGTATCTGCCTGCAGAAAAGAACATATTCACAGTATCTTCATGTATACAATTTCAAACAGGGTGGTAATTCACAATTCAGAGTGGTAAAATACTCTTATAAGTAAGTGTATATCCCGGGAAAGGAGTACAAGACCATGTCTACGAATTACGGAGGCTATATGGGCAAGGTTGCCCTGGTGGACCTGGCCACCGGCCGGATAAGTGAATATCCATGGACCGACGAAGAGCGGCGGCTCTTCATCGGCGGCAAGACCATGGCCGCAAAAATCATCAGTGACCATCTTTCTGAAATTGTATCACCGCTGGATCCGTCCAATCTTCTGGTGGTAACGACCGGGCCGCTGACCGGCACCGGAGCACCAAGCTCCAGCCGTTTTAATATTTCGACAATCTCTCCGCTGACAGGAATCCTCACGTCTTCCAACTGCGGAGGAAACTTTGGTTACTATCTGAAAAAAGCCGGCTACGACGCCCTGATTATCACAGGACGCAGCGAAACACCGGTTTGGCTGCAGATACATAACGACACCTTCCGGCTCCACCCTGCCGATGACATGTGGGGCATGCTCACCGGTCATGTGCAGGAACATCTGGACGAAAAGCTGGCAGAAGGAGCAAACGGCCGCAAAGTGAAGAACGGTAAAATCGTTATTGGCCCTGCCGGTGAAAACCTGGTCCGCTACGCATCCGTTGTCAGCAATGAGAGACTTGCCGGCCGCGGCGGTGTAGGCGCGGTCATGGGCAGCAAGAACCTGAAGGCAGTTACCGTCAGCGGCAACAAAATGGTCCAGGCCAAGAAGCCGGAGCAGATGCTGAAGCTGAACCAGAAGTGGTTTAAGTACCTCCACGGTCATCCGCTCACCGGAGACCAGATGCCGCGTCTTGGTACCGCAGGCCTGGTATCTGCCATGCAGTTCAACGGCCAGCTGTCCACGAAAAACTACAAATACGGCCAGTATGAAGACTACGAAAAGGTCAATGGAGAAACGCTGGCCGAAAAATATAATATTGTAAACAAGGGCTGCCTCACCTGCCCGATCAAGTGTGCAAGAACCGTAGAAGTCAACGGCAAGGCCGTCAAGGGTCCGGAGCTGGAAACCCTGGGTCTGCTGGGCGGCGGCATCCTGAACAACGATATCGAGCTGATTTTCAAGTGGAACTTCGAGCTGGACGAACTGGGTATGGACACCATCTCAGCGGCCAATACCCTGTCTTACGCCATGGAAGCAAATGAACAGGGACTGTGGGACAACGGTCTGGAATTCGGCCGCACAGAGACCATTTCACAGCTTTGGGACGATATTGCACACCGCAGAGGTGTGGGCAACGAGCTGGCCGAAGGATCCCGCTGGCTGAGTGAAAAGTACGGCGGCAAAGATTTTGCCGTGCACGCCAAAGGCATGGAACTGGCGGCATACGAACCGCGCCGTGCTGTAGGTCTGGGGCTGGGCTACGCCACTTCAAACCGAGGCGGCTGCCACCTGAACGGCGGCTATATGGTTATCATGGAAGGCCTGGGTCTGGCTATGGACGCACAGACACCCCACGCCAAGGCGGACGGTACTGTTATGTTCCAGGATCTGATGGAATGCATTTCCGCCACCGGCCAGTGCCTCTTCACATCCTACGCTTTCTTCCCGTTCTTCCTGCTGAAATACCCGCAGGCATGGTACACGAAGGCCGTGAATAAAATCCTGCCGATGGCAGGTCCTGTGATGCGTATCATCAATAAATATCCGGAAATCGCCTGTATTCATCTGCCGGTTATCTTCAATCAGAGCAAGGCCATGGAACTGGCTACCGGCATGAACATGAAATTCGGCACTTATATCAAGGCCGGCAAGCGCGGCTACGTGCTGGAACGTCTCATTAACACCAAGCTGGGTATCACTGCAGCCGACGACAAACTGCCGAAGCGCTTCACCGATACGCCGCAGGTCGAAGGAGATGACAGCACGAAAGTCCCTCTGGAAACCATGAAGAAAGTCTACTACGACGCCCGCGGTTTTGACCAGAACGGGCTGCCGAAGGAAAAGATTCTGAAAAAGCTGAAGCTGGATAATCTGGCTGTGGCGAAAATGCCGGTCCGCCAGCCGCTCTGGGAAGGACCTGCCGCTGCAGAAAAGAAGGAGGCGTGTGCAGATGGTAACCATTAAAATTTACGGAACCCTCCGCCTGAAATGCGGCATGGGACAGCTGGAAACCTACACCGACAGCATCAAGGATGCCTGCCGTCTCCTGGCCCTTGCCACCGGCACACCGGAAAAAGAATTCCGCCGCTGCAAATTTGCAGTGAACGGAAAGAGGGTTGGTCTGGGTACCAAACTCAGCGACGGCGATGAGCTGGTGCTTCTGGCGCCGTCCGGCGGCGGCTGATTTGGCGGCCGACTACATATGCGAAGGAAGTGAAATTATGGCATATAAAATTACTGACAACTGCATCGGCTGTACCATCTGTGCGAAAAACTGCCCGGTGGGCGCCATCACAGGTACACTGAGGGAGCAGCACGCAATCGACGGTGGCCTGTGTATCGAATGCGGCGTCTGCGGCAAAGTCTGCCCGAAGGGCGCTGTCGAAGATCCGTCCGGCGTACCGTGCAGCAAGGTTACGAAGGAACAGTGGAAGAAACCAATCATCGATAAAGACGCCTGTGCCGGCTGCTCGGTCTGCGTGGAAAACTGTCCAAAGGACTGTCTGGAAATCGAAGATCCGAAATTCCACGGCGACATTCATACTGTGGCACAGCTGATGTTCCACAAAGAAGACGCATGTATCGGCTGCATGATCTGCAGCAAAGTCTGTCCGATCGGCGCCATCACATTTTAAGGAGGTGCGTTATGTATAAAGCGTTTTGCAGAGTATATCAGGGTGTATTCAAAATCGGCATGTACGCCATTCCATGGGGTATGCCGAAGACCATCGAAGGTGCCGGCTCCATCCGCCAGCTGCCATCCCTCATTAAAGAAAAAGGATTTACCAAAGTTCTCGTAGTTACCGACCAGGTGCTGATCCGTCTGGGTCTGCTGGATTCTCTCTTTGAGGCCATGGCAGAGGCCGGCGTGGAATACGTGGTCTATGACGGCGTACAGCCAAACCCAACTGACATCAATGTGGCAGAAGGTGTAAAGCTCTTTAAGGAAAACGGCTGCCAGGCCTTCATCGCTTTCGGCGGCGGCTCTCCGATGGACTGCTGCAAGGGCATCGGTGCCGTTCTGGTAAAGAACAAACCGGTCGACAAACTGCAGGGTCTCTTCCGCGTACTCCACCGGATTCCGACCATCTTCGCAGTACCGACCACTGCCGGTACCGGATCTGAAACCACCGTTGCAGCGGTAATCACCGATTCCAAAACCCACCACAAAGCATCCATGAACGACACCAGCCTGATGCCGAAGTTTGCGGTTCTCGACCCGCAGCTGACCACAGGCCTGCCGCCTCATGTAACATCCACCACCGGCATGGACGCGCTTTGCCACGCGGTGGAATCCTACACCAATAATACTTATAACAGCAAGCTGGAAAAGAAACTGGCAGAGGATGCGGTACGTCTGATTTATCATAACCTCTATACCGCCTACTGCGACGGCTCCAACATCGAAGCCCGTCAGAACATGCAGAAAGCAGCCTTCTATGCAGGCCGTGCTTTCACCCGCGGCTGTGTAGGTTATGTTCATGCTCTGGGCCACACTCTGGGCGGTCTCTACGGAACCCCACACGGTCTGGCCATGTCTGTCATCCTGCCCCACGTAATGCGCCAGTTTGGTCCAGCAGCCCACGAGCGTCTTGCACGCCTGGCAGAGGTCTGCGGCATGACCGGCAAGTCCGACGCCGAAAAGGCAGAAAACTTCCTCACCTGGATCGAAGAACTGAAGGCCAAGATGAACATTCCGGAACATCTTGATGTAATCCGCGACGAAGATATCCCGCAGATTATCAAGTGGGCTTCCAAAGAAGCCAACCCGTTGTATCCTGTCCCTGCAATCTGGGGTAAAAATGATTTTGAAACATGTATCGCAAGCATCCGCGGTAAATAGTGTGTTTACGAAAAGAGGTGAAGGCATCCACACGGATGACCTTCACCTCTTCTTTTTGTATTTTATATGCCTGTTTGTCGAAATAAGTCGAATATCCAATATCCGCACAAAAATATGCACTGTTATTCACGAAATCTTTCTCAGTTCGAATTTCTGCAACGCAAAAGTACGCGTTTCTCGTAAATTCAATCTAAAACGCGTACTCACAGGCAAGCCATACCGACTTTAGATTCAGTTTTTCGGGTCAAATACACAATACAATGTAAGGTACGGCCCGTTTTCTCATGAATATTTCAGCCGAAAGCATGCATAGACCAGAAAATACAGCCGAAAGGTACTCGAAACAAGCCGAAAAAGAGACTTTCGAGTACCTGACACTTTAAAGCTGATTCATTATGCTGATGCAAATTGCTACGCCTTCCTCAGGCATCCGAAGGCCAGGCCCACCAGCAGCAGCGGCAGGAACAGGTAGGTACCTACACCCACCACCAGCACACCGATGAATAGAATCGGAAATGCGATGACAGAAAGCACGATGCCCAGCAGCTTCAGCAGCCCCCAGGAGGCCACCGCCACAAGCTTAATGATGCCCCACAGCACCCACGCACCAAACAGAACCAGTATCAATTCCAGCATAATCTATCCTTTCCGCAGCCATCAGCTGCATTAAAACTCCAGTTCAATTCTTTATTACAGTATAGACTATGCGGGCCGGACGGAACATGACATTCTCTGCAAAATAGACCGCCTTTTTTCGACAAATTTTGCAAAATCATACCACAAAAAAACGGCTCGAAAGGAGCCGTTTTCAGTCATATCGTCTATTCGCGATTTTTCGGAATATCAGGGATGTAGGAGAAGCCTTTAGCCAGGTCTTCGTCAGTTGGGATGTAGTCAGTCATAACACCGTCGTTGAACTTCTGGTATGCAAGCATATCAAAGTAGCCGGTACCGGTGAGTCCGAAGACGATGGTCTTTTCTTCGCCGGTTTCCTTGCACTTCATGGCTTCGTCGATGGCAACCTTAATGGCATGGCTGGATTCCGGTGCAGGCAGGATACCTTCCACTCTGGCAAATTCCTGTGCCGCTGCGAATACTTCAGTCTGCTCTACTGCACGGGCTTCCATGTAGCCGTCGTGGTAAACCTGAGACAGGATCGGACTCATGCCGTGGAATCTTAGGCCGCCGGAATGGCTGGAAGACGGAATGAAACCGTTGCCCAGGGTGTACATCTTTGCCAGCGGACAAATCATACCGGTATCACAGAAGTCGTACTTGAACTGACCTCTGGTAAAGCTTGGACAGGATGCCGGTTCTACCGCGATAATCTGATAATCTGCTTCTCCGCGGATCATTTCACCTACGAACGGACCTACCAGACCGCCCAGATTGGAGCCGCCGCCTGCACAGCCGATGATGATGTCAGGCTTGATGCCGTACTTATCCAGAGCCGCCTTGGTTTCCAGGCCGATGATGGACTGATGCAGCATTACCTGGTTCAGTACGCTGCCCAGCACGTAACGGTATCCTTCGTTGTTCTTCGCAGTTTCTACTGCTTCAGAAATGGCACAGCCCAGGGAACCGGTGGTACCCGGGTGCTCAGCCAGAATCTTTCTGCCAACCTCCGTTTCCATGGACGGAGACGGAGTTACGGATGCGCCGTAGGTACGCATCACTTCACGGCGGTGCGGTTTCTGTTCATAGGAAACCTTAACCATGTATACTTTGCAGTCCAGGCCGAAATAGCTGCAGGCCATGGACAGGGCAGTACCCCACTGGCCGGCACCGGTTTCGGTGGTCACGCCTTTCAGGCCCTGCTTCTTTGCGTAATAAGCCTGGGCGATGGCGGAATTCAGCTTGTGGCTGCCGGAAGTGTTGTTGCCTTCGAATTTATAATAGATTTTAGCAGGTGTCTGCAGTTTTTCTTCCAGGCAGTATGCACGTACCAGCGGCGCCGGACGGTACATCTTGTAGAAGTCGCGGATTTCCTGCGGAATTTCAATATATGCGTTATCTTCATCCAGTTCCTGTGCCGCCAGCTCATCGCAGAAGACCACGCTCAGTTCTTCGTGGGTCATCGGCTTTCCGGTGTCCGGATTCAGCAAAGGCTCCGGTTTCACCTTCATATCGCCGCGCAGATTGTACCAGTACTTCGGCATTTCATCTTCGGATAAATAGATTTTGTAAGGGATTTTCTGTTCTGACATTTGTTTTTCCTCCATGTTTCTTTTCAATGAGTATGGGGACAAAAAAATCCTGTCCCGCAATTCGCTGGGACAGGATGTAAATTCAACCTGCGGTGCCACCCGGCTTGACGCTTTTCGCGCCCTACTCATCGCATACTGACATATGCAGCTCTTTGTTCACGGAGGAGTTACTCCGTCTTCCCTACTTGCCCTTCCCGCAAAATCCGCAGCCCGGGGTTCAGGTCGCCCTCAGAAGCCCATTCGTCCTTATGGCTCATACCGCACTTCCACCACCTGCGGCTCGCTGTGAAAAGCTGGATAAAGATTACTTACTCTTCCTCATCGGTTTACTACATTATAGTACCGATACAGTTGATTGTCAACAAATTCCCCTGGTTCCGGATTCATTTTTTGTGACTTTCCACAAGATAATTGTAATTTTTATCCATTTAATTTCTTTTTTTACCTTTTTTCGAAAGGAATATGCAATAAAATCTTGCACAGTACCGTCATATGGAGTATAATATAGTGTGGTTATTTTTGATTGATGAAAAGAGGTGTTTTCGGGCATAATGGAAGAAGTTCGTAAAGACAGAAATAAGCCAGGCCGCGGAAACAGAAACCGGCTGCTCCTGCTGATTCTGCAGGGTGCCATCATCGGTGTGGGAGGAATTCTGCCCGGTATCAGCGGCGGTGTGCTCTGTGTCATATTCGGTCTGTACAAGCCGGTAATCGAAGTGCTCTCCAATCCGCTCACCAATCTGAAATATCACTGGAAGCTGATTATTCCCGTAGCCATCGGCGTTGGCCTTGGTTTTCTGGGAAGTGCCGGTGCAGTCAGTGTTTTCATGGAAAGAAATGCGAAAGCTGCAGTCTGTGTCTTTATCGGTCTGATTATCGGTATGATTCCGGGCCTCTGGAAGGATGCAGGACAGCAGGGAAGAACTCCCGCATCAGTGCCGTCCATGATTGGCAGTTTTGCAGTATTTCTGGCCTTCCTCATGTTCCTGAAGACAGGAATCTCCATGAACATCACGCCGAACACCTTCTGGTACGGAATCTGCGGTGTGGCCTGGGGTCTCTCCATTGTGGTTCCCGGACTGTCATCCTCTTCCATGCTGATTTTCTTCGGTCTCTACCAGCCAATGCTGGCAGGCATGGCCCGGCTGGATTTCAGCGTACTGATTCCAATGGGAGTCGGAGCCTGCATCATCGTTCTCACCTTATCGAAGGCGATGAACAGCCTCTTCGGCAAACATTATTCTCTGGCCAGCCACATTATTTTAGGCATTGTCCTTGCTACCACCGTGGCCATCGTGCCGGGAGATTTTGCAGGGGGTGCTGAAATCGCAGTCTGTGCAGTCTGCATCGCAGCAGGCATCGGAGCAGCGATTGGAATCAACCGGATCTGTGACCGGATTGCAGTCCAGAGAACAGAAGAAAACATTTAAGTGTATACTAGCTTATACAGCTTTTATCAAAAAGATATATATATTTACAGAACAGAGAGGTTCATATTATGGAAAGAAGAATTGGTACAATCTCAAGAGGTCTTCGTGCTCCTATCATCAAGGAAGGTGATGACCTGAAGAAAATCGTTGTTGATACCCTGCTGGAATGTGTGGAAAAAGGCGATTTCGAAATCGGTCAGAAAGACGTTCTGGCAGTTACCGAATCTATTCTGGCACGTGCACAGTCCAACTACGCAACGACCGATCAGCTGGCAGCTGATGTAAAGGCCAAGCTGGGCGGAGAAACGGTTGGCGTCGTATTCCCAATTCTGAGCAGAAACCGTTTTGCAATCTGTCTGCGCGGTATCGCCAAGGGCAGCAAGAAGGTTGTTCTGATGCTCAGCTATCCAAGTGACGAAGTAGGCAATCACCTGCTGGATATGGACCTGCTGGATGAAGCCGGCGTGGACCCTTACACAGATCTGCTGACTCAGGCGCAGTTCGAAGAAAAGTTCGGTAAGTCCTGCCACACCTTTACCGGCATCGACTATGTGAACTACTACAAGGGTCTGATTGAAGAAGAAGGCGCAGAAGCAGAAATCATCTTCTGCAACAACCCTAGAAGAATTGTGGATTTTGCGAAGAAGGTAATCTGTGCAGATATCCACACCAGAGCAAGATCCAAGAGACTGATCAAGGCTGCAGGTGCTGAAATCGTTCTGGGTATGGATGACCTGCTGACCGCACCAGTTGACGGTTCCGGCTGCAACCCTGACTACGGTATTCTGGGTTCCAACAAGGCAACCGAAAACTCCATCAAGCTGTTCCCTACCAAGTGCCAGGAATTCGTAGATGCGGTTCAGGCAGAAATCAAGGAACGTACCGGTAAGGTAGTAGAAGTTATGGTTTACGGCGACGGTGCATTCAAAGATCCTGTAGGTAAGATTTGGGAACTGGCAGACCCTGTTGTATCCCCTGGTTACACAAGCGGCCTGATTGGACAGCCTAACGAACTGAAGCTGAAGTATCTGGCTGACAATGACTTCGCAGACCTGAGAGGTGAAGAACTGAAGAAGGCAATCGAAGAAGCTATCAAGTCGAAGGATGCTGACCTGACCGGTCAGATGGTTACCGAAGGTACGACTCCTCGTAAGCTGACCGACCTGCTGGGTTCTCTGTGCGACCTGACTTCCGGTTCCGGCGACAAGGGTACACCATTCATCTACATTCAGGGTTACTTTGATAACTACACTGACTAATAAAAAGCATTTTAAAAGCTCCCTTTCGAGGGAGCTTTTTTATGTGTTCAATTGGTATCGCATTAACCGATGGTTGCTACCAGAACTGCCTTGATGGTGTGCATTCTGTTTTCCGCTTCGTCGAATACCACGGAGTTCTTGCTTTTGAAGACTTCGTCGGTCACTTCGCGGATATCGTATCCCAGTGCCATCTGTTCCTTAGCCATAGTGGTTTCAAAGTCATGGAATGCAGGCAGGCAGTGCATGAACAGACAGGCCGGATTTTCTGTGGATTCCATCAGTTCAGTGGTTACCTTAAATGGTGTGAGCAGCTTTACTCTTTCCGGAATTTCCGCTTCTTCACCCATGGAAGCCCAAACGTCAGCATATACTACATCGGCACCCTTCAGGCTTTCCGGATTGCTGGAAATTTCAATTGTGGCGCCGGTTTCCGCAGCCACTTCCTGTACTTTCTTCAAAATCTCCTGATCCAGCTGTGCCGCCAGTTCATCAGGACCGTAAGCCACATAATGCATACCCATTTTCGCGCAGCCGTACATCCACGCATAGGACATGTTATTTCTGATATCGCCGGAGAAGACAACTTTAACTTCTTCCAGAGGTTTCTTTATATGTTCTTCGATGGTCAGCAGGTCTGCCAGAATCTGAGTTGGATGGTCCACATCAGTCAGGCCGTTCCATACAGGAACGCCGGAGTGCTTGGCCAGCTGCTCTACGACAGCCTGGTCATAACCACGGTATTCAATGCCGTCAAAGAATCTGCCGAGAACTTTGGCCGTATCTTCCATGGATTCCTTCTTACCCATCTGGGAGCTCTTGCTGTCCAGGAAGGTTACGCCTGCGCCTTCTTCCATTGCCGCCACTTCGAATGCACATCTGGTTCGTGTGGAAGTTTTTTCGAATAACAGGACGATGGTCTTACCCTTCAGAACCTGGTGAATGGTGCCGGTTCTCTTATACTGCTTCAGGTCATGAGCCAGATCCAGCAGGTATCTGATTTCCTTCGGTTCAAAATCCATAAGTGTTAAGAAACTTTTTCCCTTTAAATTTACTGCCATAATTCTCTCTCCGTCTTTCGTTAGTATGGTGTGAATATTCATCCTTTATGATGCATATTATTCATTTCTGATGAAGCTATTATATACCCGCCGCATGGGAAAAGCAAGAGAATTTTTGGATATTTTTACTAATTTATTTATATTTTTTCAATATTTCATGTGTGTTTATCCCAAATTCCCTGTCTTATGTGAATATGTATACTATTGTATAAAATTCAGTACACAACGAAAAAAGAGAACCTCTGCGAGGTTCTCTTATGTATCATATACAAATACAGATTACAGGCTCATGTTCTCCCAGTCCTGTGCGAACAGACCGCCGGCACCGCCGGAGTGTACGAACAGTACATTGTCTTCAGGCTTGTATTCGCCGGCTCTTGCACGCTGAATCAGGCCTGCGAATGCTTTGCCGGTGTAGCAGGTATCCAGCAGAATACCTTCCAGCTTCATCATCATGGCAATCGCTTCATTACCAGCTTCAGAAGGGATGGAGTAGCCAGGACCGCACATGTCTACCAGATCTGGTACAGGGATTTCCATATCCACACCCATCAGTTCTACGGCTTCCTTCATCAGTTCCGGTACGATGACATCGAATGGATCGCTGTCTACCATGGAGCACATTACGTGAGTTTCAGGCATGTACATCTTAGCACCCAGAATAGTGCCCGCTGCAGTACCGCCGGAACCGCATGCACATACGATGTGTTCGAACTTCTGCCCGAATTCAGACACTTCCTTCATGCAGTCCACATAGCCCAGGGAGCCCAGTGCGTTGGAGCCGCCGCAAGGGATTTTGTAAACCTTACGTCCCAGCTCTTCTGCGATTCTGTCCATTTCTTTATATACTTCATCATAGCTGTCAGTATCCACGAAACGTACTTCTACACCCATCAGGTAGTTCAGGATCTGGTTACCCTTACGCTCCGTGATGCCTCTTTCCTTCAGAACCAGGATGCAGTCCAGGCCCATACGCCGTGCACAAGCTGCAGTCAGCATAGCATGGTTGCTCTGTGCCTGACCGGTGGTCATAACCAGGTCATAGCCCTTCGCCTTGGCATCAGCCAGCAGATATTCCAGCTTTCTCACCTTGTTTCCGCCCAGTGCCACGCCGCACAGGTCGTCTCTCTTAATCCAGACGTTAGTACCCAGCTCCCGGCTCAGGTTCGGCAGACGGTGGATTGGAGTTGGGAAAATACCTAAAGATTCTTTTGCAAATGTATTCATAGTTATTTCCTTTCTTTTTTACTCTGCTGCCTCGATGACAGAGAGCACATCTCTAAATATTATAGCAGAGTGCCATATTGTATTCAAGCTTAAAGAGGTGTATACTGGATACAGAATTATTTAAAAAGGAGAACTACTATGCTTAGAATCTCAAGATCCAATAAAATTCCAACCTTCTCAAGTGAACATCCGCCTGTTGCCCACTGCCAGGACGGTGATACTGTTATCTTCGAAACCAACGACTGCTTCGACGGCGCAGTAGGACCTGACGGCGTCCGCGACTGGGAAGGCAAGAAGCTGGGTAAATATATGGGCAATCCTGCAACCGGCCCTCTGTACGTAGAAGGTGCAGAGCCAGGCGACGCACTTTGCGTAGAAATTCTTGACATCCAGATCCGCAGCTGGGGTGCTATGGGCTGCGGTTTCGGCGAAGCAGGCTTTATCAATATCCCGGGTGAATACGAAACCCGCGCCTTCCACTACGATGACGGATTCGTCAAAATCGGCGGCAAACAGATTCCAATCAACCCTATGATTGGCGTAATCGGCGTAGCACCGGCCGGCGAAGGCATCAGCACCTATACCCCTGACGCACACGGCGGCAACATGGACTGCAACCGCATCGTGAAGGGCGCCAAAATCCTCTTCCCTGTGGCTGCACCGGGCGCACTTCTGGCCATGGGCGATCTGCATGCTTTGATGGGCGACGGCGAAGTCTTCCAGTACGGACTGGAAACCTCCGGCGAAGTTACCGTCCGTGTCAGCGTCATCAAGAACGCCGGCGTGAAGCAGCCAACCCTGTATCAGGCCGGCAAGGCCATGGTTGTCGCATCTGCCAAGACCTACGACGACGCCATCCGTCTGGCCCTGGAATCTATGTTCGACCTGCTTGTTTCCCACGGCTGGGACCGTACCGAAGCCGGCATGCTCATGAGCATGAAATGCAGCCTGGCCATCTGTCAGACCGTAGACCCACAGGTGACCGTGAGAGCCATGATGGATGAAGATTTAATCGTGGCTGAATAAATAAAGTGAAAAACTGCTTAAAAAGGCCCTTTCAGGGTCTTTTTTCGTGGCTGCGAGAGTCGAATGCTGTCGAAAAATGGATAACCATTCGTGTTGCTGTAAATGCCTGGAATACTATATAATAAAAGTGCAAAGGGAAACGGAGGTGAACAGAAGAAGAAAAAAGGAGAATCTAAAATGAATTTTGATTGTAAAGTAAACACGCTGAAATATGACGAAGATGTTACTGCCCGGAATCATAAAGATACAGTATTCCGACTGGTATTCAACAACAAGTCTGCCATGCTTGAACTGTATAATGCCCTCTATGATACTAACTATCCTCCCGGAACCCCGGTGGATATCAATACCATTGAATCGGCTCTGTACCGATCAGGAAAGAACGATATTTCCTTTACCATCGATAATACTTATCTGGTAATCACGGAGCACCAATCCACCATTAATCCAAATATGCCCCTGCGGGATCTGTGGTACATCGCCGAAATCTACAAGAAGAAGGTAGACGCCAAAGCTGTGTTAAAAGACACGCAGGTTCGTCTGCCTCGGCCAACTTTCGTGGTGATGTACAACGGAACAGATTCGCTGCCGCCGGAAAGTCGGCTGGAATTATCAGATTGTATCCTGGGTGATGGAGAAAGTCTTTTAAATCTGAGCGTAATGGTTTATAATGTGAACGAGGGGGCAGGATGCAGTCTGCTCGCGAAGAGCCCGACGCTGTACCAATACAGCCAGCTTGTAAGCCTGGTACGAGAATATTGGAGCAAGGGGCCTATTACATATCATGAAAGACAGCAGATTTACAACATCTGCATGGAGAAGGGAATTCTGGTGGACTTTATGAAAGAACATGGGAAGACAATCGTCGATATGCTCAGTGTAGAATTTACAGAGGCGGAACTTCAGCAGCTGTTTATAGAGGACGGCTTCGAACAGGGCCTGAAATTAGGCCGGGAAGAAGGCGAAAAAGCAGCTTTAGAGCGGCTGAATAAACTGACCGGTTTACTGCTGGATTTGGGCCGTACTGCTGATTTAAAAAGAGGATCAAAGGATCCAGCCTATCAGCAGCAGCTCTTCGAGGAGTTTGGTCTGTAGAGAGAGCAGTTATATTTTAATAGGGAAGGAACACAATGAAAAACTGCCGGGCAGAGTTCGTGACCACTCTGCTGACGGCAGTTTTTCTAATTCTACTCTATGTTTGTTCTATTGGAGGGATTTTTATAAATTTATATCCTCCCGCTCTGTAAACGGGAAGCTGTCTGTATCCAGATGTTTGTAGTCGAACGTTGTCAGGTCCGCACAGTGAATTCCCGGAGAATCACACGCAACAATGGTCTTCGCACGGCCTGTCCACCATCCCTTGAAGTGCTGGGATGATTTCAGCGCCAGAATCTTCATGTCCTGCCAATCGATACCTACCATGCGGAACGGACCGTCATCCAGAGTCTGTCTCCGGGCAGAAGTAACCACAATGCTCACGTTTCCCGCCTGCAGAAGCACAGAAGGTCCCAGATTAGCGATTCCGCCTGCTCCCATAGGATTCTTCCGGATATATGTCCCGTCGCTGATGGTCTTTACATACGCACCTTTCAGCGCCACCGGTGTTCCGTGAAGGTCGTCCAGTTTCGCACCCACTTCACAGTCAATCCGGCCTCCTACGCCGGCCGCAATGGCCTGCTGCACCACTTCCGGATCATAGATATGACCATATGCGCTTCCCGGCAGGTTCCGACGAATCATCTCGCGCAGCAGATGAGTTCCGTCTCCCGGAGCACCGCCCCCCGGATTGTCAGAAGTTTCGTTGATTACCACCGGAGCCTCAGATTTCGATGCAAGCTCCATGGCCGCCTCCGCCGTATTCGTTTTCACTGCAAAGTCATGACGACGCGACCAGGCGTATTCTGCCGCACGCTGTGCAAACTCTTCTGCAGCCTGACGTGTCTCTGCCACCGCAGTTACGCTGGCACCGGCCAATGGCACATCGGCATAAGGGAATCCATGGAAGAAGCTTATATCACGAAGAACTGGATTTTCAGCAACCAGCTTCGCATTGTATTCTTTCACATCGCCTGCAGCACCGGATAGTGTAACACCGAAAGCCGGAGCAATATGCCAAGGAAGGCGAACCAGCGCCTGATATAAGGTTTTGCCGGTTGTGTACTGCTGATGGAGCAGCTGAATCAGTAAACGTGAGCTTTCGTAGGTATCCGTGTGAGGATACTCCTTGAAAGCCACCGTAATATTGCTCAGATCCATCATTTCCTGTGTAATATTTCCGTGAAGGTCCAGTACCAGTCCAATTGGGATATCCATACCGATACGGTCACGCAGGGCGCTCAGAAAGTCTGCTTCCAGATCCGGATAACCTTCTGCCACAGCCGCACCATGAATGTTCAGGGCAATGGCATCCAGAGGTTCCTGGCAATGTGCCTTCCAGAGTTCTTCCACGAAATGGTCACGAAACGATTCATAGACAGCCTTCTCTGTGACACCGCAAGGCAGAATATCTACACGGGGCATGGGCACCAGCTCAATCCCCAGGGCCTCACATTCATCCAGAAGCCCCGCCATAGTGCTCCGCACCCCGCGGCAGCTCTGGATCAGAGCATCGCCTTCCAACTGAATCGCCTTTACTGTTTCTTCTGTAACTAAAATATTACTGAATGTATTGGTTTCATGTTCGAAACCACCTGCCGCGATACGCATACCGAAAAAGCCTCCTTTTATTCGGAATAATCAATTCCCGGGTACTCCAGCCAATGTGTCCAGCTGACAGCTTCGATCGGATGCTGCTCAATTCCTCCCACAAGATGGGTGATATCAGTTTTATGGCTAATGCAGGTCACCTCAATAACCTGTCCATCTCCGATATAGACACCTACATGTCCAGGTTTCCACACTACCAGACCGGGCTTA
>JAFYNS010000054.1 GCA_017556505.1 Bacillota bacterium
CCTCCGGTATCATCTAGATCGTTTCCGTTCCAGTCAAAGCTACTCATATTTCACACTCTCCTTTTGGCATCCTATCTACTATTCAAGAGAAAATTTCATGCATTTACATTATAACATAAAGGTCCGATAATAACACGGATAGGTAACATTGTATAACGTTTAAGATGCTTCTTGCAGCTAACCCTCTTTTTAGTTAGTAAATACTTCCCGTAAGCCCCGTAGCACTCCGTCTGGCCAGTATCGACTTTATCCTTATACCCCTTGGACAAACCCGTATTTTCCGCGAAACCCGTAGAAAATTAGATAGATTAGAATTTACAAACGGCTAAATTCAGCCATTCTCATGATTTTAGAACTACTTCTGATGTATTAAAAAAAGAGCCCCTTTTGAGCTCAGAAAAACAACATACATAACACATCAAGGCTATCCTCGACACAACGAATAAAGACCACGCCTAGCAAGTAAAGCTTGCCTGAGCATGGTCTTTCGTAATTTATCACTTTTTGTGATAATGAATGGTGGAGATGGCGAGAGTCGACCGCCTGCTTCGCTTTCGCTCGCATGCTGCCTCCTCGCAGGCCCCTTCGGCCTGCTCGGACCACTCGCTGCAGAACCGTTCACAGGACGTTTCCGCGACACTCGTGCCCCAGGGAGTTCGCCTCTCGCCTACAATCAGTGAAAATAAAAAATGGGCTCCGGTTGGAACCCATTTTTATTTTCATGGTGGAGGTGGCGAGAGTCGAACTCGCGTCCGAAAGCATTTCCAAAGGACTTTCTCCGAGCGCAGTTAATGTTTTAGTGTTTCGCCTTGACCAGCGCCCATTAACAGGCTATGGCCTCGGCTATCCCGTTAGTCCCCTGTGATACCGGGAGCTCTCACAGAGTTTTCCTGTATAGTCGACGCCAGATTCCAGGCCTACAGGTGAACCTGGGCTGACGCGCGGTGCAGAACTAAGCTGCTAATGCGAAAGTGTTGTTATTTTTAGCGTTTATATTTAACGTGTCCCTTTTAAGGTAGACTGGACAAACTACCGCTCGCTTATCCTCCTTCTACACCCCCGTCGAAACCTTTACACCCCCATAAGGGGCACTGGCTGGACATTGTGTATCCGGCGTGCCTTGCTATTATACTACACTTGACCCTGACAGGTCAAATGGTAATATCGACTTTTTCTGTTTAGTACCGTTCCTTCATCCTGCGGTCCATTTCGCGCTGTGCATCACGCTTGGCGATGTCGTCACGCTTGTCGTAGTTCTTCTTACCGCGTGCAACTGCGATTTCAACCTTTGCGCGGCCGTCTTCGTTTATGTACATGGTCAGAGGAACCAGAGTCAGTCCCTTCTGAGTAGTGTAACCGATCAGCTTGCGGATTTCCTGCTTATGGAGCAGCAGCTTCTTTGGACGGAGCGGATCCACGTTGAAACGGTTTCCCTGTTCGTAAGGGCTGATGTTCAGACCGTACAGAATCATCTCTGTATTTTCAATTTTCGCGTAGCTTTCCTTGATGCTGACCTTGCCCTGGCGGACGGACTTGATTTCCGTACCGGTCAGAACGATGCCGGCTTCATAGACCTCTTCGATAAAATAATCGTGGCGGGCCTTCTTGTTGTTGGCTACCAGTTTTCTTTCTCTCTTTGGCATATCTCGTATTTCTCACTTTCGTAAATAACTCAGTTTTCAAGGCAAAAAGGTTACATGTCAGGGAATTTTCACCAAAACTTCACCTACGATCTCGCTTCGCCGTACCAGCACTTCGCTTTCTGCCACGGACTCAAGTTCAGAATCCAGGCGGATCCAGCTGCCCCGCTGCCCTGTGATGCGGCGGATTTTGAGGAGGCCTTCCCCGTCTGCCGTATAATACGGAGCCTCGTAGAGCACCAGATCTCCCACTTCCAGATTCAGGGGTCCGCTTATGACAGACTCCTTCCGCACCAGTACCCGGTCACCCGGCTCCAGGGTTGGAAGCATGGAACTTCCGTCCATCCTGACCAGCATGAGACTGCTGAAAACAGCCAGCCCGGCAGCCACACCAAGGGCTGCGGAGATGCCGATGCAGAAGATTTTGACGAGCTCGCGGATGACTGCACCCATGACCCACTCCTTCCCGCCATTCCGGCCGGAAAAAGTCAGCGGCTAGAATGTGCTGATTTCACTGAACGGATAGAGGCGAATGAAAACTTTGCCCAGAATTTCATTCTGGTCTACGCATCCTACGGCTGCATCGCGGCTGTCCAGGCTGACGCGGCGGTTGTCACCCATGCAGAAGAGTTCCCCTTCCGGTACGGTGATGGCTTCCATTTCGCCGGACAGTCCCTGTTCGTTGATGTACGGTTCATCCAGCAGCTGACCGTTCAGGTATACATATCCATCGATGATTTCCACGGTATCGCCAGGCAGGCCGATGATACGCTTGATCAGGTTCTTGTCTTCGCCGTCATCTGTCTGCATGCCGGTATGGAATACCACCACGTCGCCGCGCTCAGGATCTCCAAACAGGTTATATGCCTGCTTGCTGATGAATACGTAATCTCCGTTATAGAAGGTTGGCTCCATGGAGCTCTGACGGATGATAATCGGTTTAATGAATGCCAGCAGTACAGATGCAATGATGACTGCGATAATAATTTCCTTAACCCATTCCCAAATAGCTTTCATTTATTTTTTCTCCAATATTCTGATTAATTCTTTCCAAAAATAGTTTCTTTTATTCTTCCGAAGTTTTCCGGAAGTTCGGCTTCCACGGTTTTTCCTGCCATGGCTGCCAGCGGACCTTCTGTCAGTGCCGGGCTGAATCGCAGCTGCCATGCGTGGAGCAGGTGTGTATTCAGATCAAAATCCTGCTGCATCACACGGTTCACCTGCGGCTTGCCGTACTTGGTGTCTCCGATGACCGGATATCCGGCCTTGGCCAGATGTGCACGGATCTGGTGAGTACGTCCGGTGATAATTTCCACCTGCACCAGAGTGTACCACTGTCCCTTATAGCGGCCGTGTGCCAGAGGTTCTGCCAGTGTTTCCATGACCTTGCCCTCTTCAGAGTCCATCGGCAGTACGGAAATCATGTTCAGGTCTCCGTCCTTGGTCATCTTATCCTGAAGGGCAATCGGGCTTTCCATCTTTCCTGCTGCGATGGTCAGATAGAACTTGCCCAGGTCATCCTTTTCGCGGATCAGACGGTTCAGATCCTGCAAAGTCTGTGCGTTCTTTCCGAACATAACCAGACCTGTAGTATTTCTGTCCAGACGTCCTGCCGGTGCCGGAGTAAATGTCCGGTCCATTCTCGGATTATAGTCACCCTTCTCGATCAGGTAGTCTACGACCTGGTTTGCCAGGTGATTTTTCTTTTCAGTCTTATCGCCGTGAGTCAGCAGACCGAACGGCTTCTCTGCGATGATCAGGTTCTCGTCTTCGTAGGCGATATTGAACTGCTTCTTGGCTCTTACACGCTTTTTCGGCTTCTGCAGCTTGGCCGCTTCCTCCTCGCTGATGTACAGGGTCAGTTCGTCACCCGCCTGAATCATCGCTTCGTTGGTGCTTCTCTTTCCGTTGACCTTCACGTCCTTACGGATCATCTTATAGATCAGGGACAGCGGTGCCCCGTCAAAATATTTTTTCAGAAAACGGTCCAGACGCTGGTTGCCCTGGTTTTCCGTTATTGTCAGTTTTATCATAATTTCTTCCTTCTCTTAATTGGCTGTAAATTGCATCGTCGTTTGTCCTCGCCTTTTCAAGTCTGCGGAATCACTCCTAACGCAATCCACAGCCAATCAAAAAACGAAATTATAAATCCGACAAACAACTCATAAACAAGAGGCTTCGCTCGTCATACGGTTTACAGTTCCATCTCAAACAAAACCATATGACTAACAACCAAAGAAAAATCAGGGACCAGCCTCTTTGATATGGGCACTTGTATGTATTTGTCTTTATGGTTCCGGCGTGTGTAATGTGAACGATTCCGCAGGCACCATGTGCCGAGGACAAGTGAACGTTACACCATGTCGGAACCTGTAAATGACAAATGCATCCCACAAGTTCCCATGATATTATACACTAAAATCGCTTGTGAAAAAAGCGGTAATCTGCTAAAATATATATGTTATAGACAAGTTTATCCGCACAGGAAGTGTGCTTGCATATTTTGGAGGAGATTATGGAAAAAATCAAGGACTTTATTTATGATAAAAATGATATCCTGGTTGCCCTGCTGGTGCTGGTTTTCGCAGCATTTCTGATCTTGTGGCGCATGGATGTCATCATGGCATATCCGGAAACAGTGTTCTCCGAGGGAGAAGTTGTGGAAAGTCCGGCACAGGACGAGGATCCATCCGGTGAGGAAGGCAGCGTGTCCGGCAATGAAGGCGGCGAAGAAGGCGAAGGAGACGTCCAGGGCGGAAATGAAGGCGGTGACGAACCGGCTGTTCCAACCTCCGGTCTGTGGGAAGGCGGCGTACTGACCCGCGATGTGGAAGTTGATGTTTACGGAAACAGCGCCATGGCTGCCGTACAGTGCCTGGTTGATGCAGGACTCTTTGACGATTATAACGAATATAAGACAATCTGCGATATGGCAGGCATGAACCACGAAAAGGTAAGTGCCGGAAGTCTGGTATTTGAGGCCGGAACTACCAAGGAAGAGGTTGCCAGAAAGATTAACTGGAGCTAACCCATAGAGGCAGCCCCAGCTGACAATCACATATTTAACGCTCGATAAGCCCGATTATTTTCTGTAATCGGGCTTTTTGCATGCTGTCCATCATAGGCAGCAGACTGCGCAGCATGGATGCCTGTTTTGCTCTTGAAATTCCTTTCGCGGTCAGCTGCTCCCGCAGCTTCAGAATTTCATGTTCCAGCTCCGCATCGGATTTTCCTTCCAGTTTACGTATATCTGCAGGATTAAAGCCTGCATTTTCTTTCAGCCCCAACTGACGGGCAATCTCTTTAGCCATAGCCTCATTTAAATCCATCCTATCACCCCTTTCCATTTCAGCTTATGCACCAGTCTGCCTGAAATTTCATATAATATTCCATAGGCCAGCCGATTTAACAGGCGGGCGGAAAAGGCGGTACACTCATGACAGAAATACCAAACCAGCGCAGCATTTTAGGTGTCGTACTTCTGCTCCTGCTTCTCGGGGGGCAGAACAAAGGACCGGGGTCTGCAGGCCTGGGCGGCCTGAGCGGACTTGGAAACCTGTCTGCTCTGGGCAAAAACCTGCAGCTTGACCGTTTTGCCAGGGATATGCACCGGGTGGTGGCCATGATGGATCAGGTGGAAGGTCTCACGCAGATCGCCGGACTGAGTCAATTGGCATCCGCATCCTCATCATCACATATTGATGGAGCGGCAAACTCGGTTTCAAATGCTTTGTCAGATACCCTTACATCTCTCAGCGGCCAGGATATGAATCAGCTGATGGAAATGGCCGGCCCTCTCATGGAAATGCTGGGAAGCCGGAACATAAAATAACCCCGTCCGCCGGAATACCGGCGGCGGGGTCGATTCACATATAATCAGAAATTACAGGAATTTCTTCAGATACTTCAGGGTTCTTACCATCTGGCTGGTGTAGCTGTATTCATTGTCATACCATGCTACAACACGAACTTCGTAAATGTTGGTACCGCATCTCTGCGCCAGAGTCTGGGTTGCATCGAACAGGGAACCGTATTCCATACCGATGATGTCACTGGATACCAGTTCTTCTTCGGTGTAGCCGAAGGATTCGTTTGCAGCTGCCTTCATTGCGGCATTGATGCCTTCTACAGATACAGTGTCAGTTTCATCCTTCAGAGTTGCGTCCAGAATGGTGATGGAGCCTGAAGGTACAGGAACACGCTGCGCGGAGCCAATCAGCTTGCCGTCCAGTTCCGGAATAACCAGACCGATAGCCTTCGCTGCACCGGTGCTGTTTGGAACGATATTGATTGCACCTGCTCTTGCTCTTCTCAGGTCGCCCTTCTTATGAGGACCGTCCAGAATCATCTGGTCGCCGGTATAAGCATGGATGGTGGTCATGAAGCCGGTACGAACTTCACGGTAGTCATTCAGAGCCTTTGCCATTGGAGCCAGACAGTTGGTAGTACAGGATGCTGCGGAAATTACATTGTCTTCTTCTGTCAGAGTTTCATGGTTTACACCATATACGATGGTCTTCAGGTCGTTTCCTGCCGGTGCAGAAATCAGAACCTTCTTCGCGCCTGCGCGCAGGTGTGCTTCAGACTTCGCCTTGGACGTAAAGAAACCGGTACATTCCAGTACGATATCGATACCCAGCTGTCCCCATGGCAGCTTTTCAGGGTCAGGTTCCTTATATACAGTAATTTTCTTTCCATCTACAGTGATGGAATCTTCATCATAAGTCACAGTATGGCCCTTGTAGCTTCCCTGCACGCTGTCATACTTCAGCAGGTGCGCCAGCATCTTAGGTTCAGTCAGGTCATTGATTGCTGCCACTTCCATAGAGTCATCCGCAAAAATCTGTCTGAATGCCAGACGCCCAATTCTCCCAAATCCGTTAATCGCAATTTTTGTCATTTTGATTTCCTCCTCTTTCATTGTTATCAACAGTATACCATGGACAGGCCGAAAGTCCAGTCTTTTTCTTTTTACACTCCGCAAAACATTTGCCCTACGGCTGTATAGAATCCCCCATGCGTGAATATTTTGCAGAGAGAAATTCAGTTTCTCCGTTGACCCTCCGCGTCAGACTGATGTATAATAGAATTTAGGTTAATATGCTCGACAAAAAGCTGATCAATAAATGGAGGTAAACCAATATGGCTTTAGTAACAACAAAAGACATGTTTGCCAAGGCATTAAAGAATGATTATGCCATCGGCGCGTTCAATGTAAACAATATGGAAATCATCCAGGGTATCGTGGATGCTGCGAAGATCGAACAGGCTCCTCTGATTCTGCAGGTTTCCGCCGGCGCAAGAAAGTATGCAAAGCCTGCATACCTGACCAAGCTGGTAGAAGCTGCAATCGAAGATACCGGTCTGGATATCGCACTGCACCTGGACCACGGTGAAGATTTCGAAATCTGTAAGAAGTGTGTGGATGACGGTTTTACTTCCGTTATGATTGACGGTTCCAAACATTCCTTCGAAGATAATATCAGAATCACCAAGGAAGTTGTAGAATACGCACATGCTCACGGCGTAGTTGTAGAAGCAGAACTGGGTAAGCTGGCAGGCGTGGAAGATGACGTAAAGGTTGATGCTCGTTCCGCTACTTTCACTGACCCTGATGAAGCTGCTGAATTCGTAGAAAGAAC
>JAFYNS010000055.1 GCA_017556505.1 Bacillota bacterium
ATGCGGAGCCGGGCAGCTGGGCCATTTACTGGTATCTCTGCGGCAGCGATCTGGAAACGGAATACGCCTGTGCCACCGGCGATCTGCTGGAACTTCTGGAAGTCAATCTTCCTGATAATGTAAACATTGTCATTCAGACCGGTGGTGCGGAAGTCTGGCAGAATGATGCCATGGATGCATCCAAAACACAGCGCTGGCTCTACGACAGTGACGGCCTGTTCCTGGTAGACGAACAGCCCCTGGCAAACATGGGGGAAGCCCAGACACTTTATGACTTTCTGGCCTTTGCAGAAGCCAACTACCCGGCCGAAAAAACTGCTGTGATATTCTGGAATCACGGCGGCGGTTCTGTAACCGGAGCATCTTTTGATGAAAACTATGAATTCGACTCTCTGGATCTGCTGGAAATGTATGCTGCCTTCGATACACTGTGGCCTGCTGACAAAGAAAACCCTGTACTGGAACTGGTGGGATTCGACGCATGCCTCATGGCCACCATCGACGTAGCAGCCACATTCCAGCCTTTTGCAAAATATCTGGCTGCATCAGAAGAAGTAGAACCGGGCAATGGCTGGCTCTACTCCCAGTGGGTAAAGGACCTGGCAGAAAATCCATCCATGGATGGTGAAGAACTTGGTATTTCCATCTGTAATGCCTACTATAAAGGCTGTGAAAAAGTGCGTACCGCAGGGCAGGCAACCCTGTCTCTCACCGACCTGACCATGCTGGATGATTTGCTGCTTGCTTACGAAACCTTTGGCGAAGAAGCTTTTCTGGCTGCCTCCAAAGACCCTTCCTTCTTCGCAGAGCTCGGCCGTGCTGCCTCGCTGAGCGAAAATTACGGCGGCAACACCCAGGATCAGGGCTATACCAACATGGTGGATCTGGGACATTTTGCACGGCAGACCGCATGGATGCTTCCTTCTGCCCAGGGTGTGCTGGACGCACTGCGCGGCTGCATCGCCTATCAAGTCACGGGTCCATACCGCAGAGAGGCTACCGGTCTCAGCTGCTATTACAACTATAACGGCGATATCCATAATCTGAACGGCTATCTCAACGTAGGTACCGGACAGGCCTTCAAGCATCTGTACACCTATGGTCTTACCGGCAAAATCTCTGAAGAAGGCCGTGAGTACCTGGAAGAACTGAATCTTACAGCCAGCTTTATGCCTGCAGTTCCGACTCTGGAAAATATGGAGTGGAACGGTGCCCCGGTAGAAATCAACGATGACGGCAATGCGGTGATGAATCTCGGAGATGATGCATATGCAGTGCTTGCCGGTGTGGGTTATACACTCTACTATGTTGATGAAGAATTTGACCAGATTCTGATTCTGGGTTCTGACAACGATATGACTGCCGACTGGGAATCCGGTGTATTTACGGACAATTTCCGCGGTGTCTGGGGTGCCATCGATGGCTGCATGGTCTACATGGAACTGGTATGTGACGGCGACGGCTACAACCTCTATTCCGTACCTGTACTTCTGAATGAGCAGCTTTACTACCTGCGCGTGGTCTACGACTTCAATACAGAAGAATGGACCATTCTGGGGGCAGCCAAAGCACTGGACGACACTGGCATGGCCAGCAAGGAACTCCGCCTCCTGGAGGAAGGCGACAAAATCACAACCATCTGGAAGATGGCATCCTTCAGCGGTGAAGATGACTTCGAAATGTACCGAGTGGACGACCTGACTGTGACCGCAGATACGGAATTCTGCGAAGTGGAACTTTTCGACGGACACTACGCGCTGACATTTGAAATGTGGGATTCTGCAGGAAACTTCGCTTATTCTGATCTGGTGGACATCGAGATAGAAGATGGTGAAATGTGGACCAGTGTCTATGAAGATTAAATAACAGCAAAATCTGCAGTAAAAAAGAACCAGTGCCGCAAAAGGCTCTGGTTCTTTTCTTATGCGTTTAAAGTTTTGCTCTCCCGGATGGTCTTAATGCCGCAGTACACGAGATATACTGCAACTACAGCTGTTCCTGCCATATCCAGCCAGACAGCCGCTGCCGACGCAGGAAAGAGTGCCACTGCCGCAAGGGCGATGGTGACACAGCCGTCTACCAGAGATTTTGCACGGTAGAGACGGGCCTGTACAGCCAGAATCGGATTGGGATTCTGCCGGTTCAGTTTTGTGTACTTCCGCCAGAACAGAGTGTTTGCAATAACACCCAGCAGTGCAATGGTCAGTCCCGGAATCACATTTCCCTTTTCTGTTTCTTCGGAAGTAAACGCCAGTACCAGCATCACAGTTCCGCTGAGGCACATGACGCCGCCCACAAACAGGTTGGTCATGTGCTCCAGACGTGCCTTCAACTGCAGATCCTCATGGCCGTCACGGTTGGTGATGCAGTAGACCACATACGCACAGATAATGGCCAGCAGTTCCGCACTGCGTCGGAAAAAGTCAGCCATCTGGGTCGTGCTTCGACCTACCGTCAGTCCAAGACCGATAATCAGCGGCCCCGGTGCACTCATGAGCACAGAAAGCAGCAGGGTTCGCTTTCCGGATTTACGGGTTTCCGTTGTTTTTTCCACGTCCATGGTTACTCCGGCTTTCTGCTCAGCTTCTTATAATAGCTTTTGGAAGTGTACAGCGGGCCGGCAGGATTGTGTCCGGTGACACGGTCCTTGGTAATCAGGGTGGTCGCAGGTGCAGCGGAATACTTGTAGAACAGGCTGTCGTGGCCTACACACAGGCCGACCACCACGTTCAGGTCAGTGCCTTCCGCTTCCAGCTTTTTAGCCTGGAGAATCGGATTGCACATCACTTCGCCCACATCACAGTGTTCAGGAGATACTCCCATGTCAGTCTTCAGCTGAGATCCCGCCTTGCAGCCGATGCCAACCGGTTCGAAACCGCGGGCACGTAGAATATCTGCGAAGAGAGATGCTTCGTTCAGCAATCCTACACAGGTAGCAATACCGATTTTTTTCGCACCCAGTTTCTCAGCAAACCGCATGATTTCTTCCACACGCGGCCATACGCAGTAGCCTTCGCTTTCCACTTCGGCTGCAGCAATCATGATTTCACGGTTGCGTCCTTCGTTATAAAGTTCCATGGCTTCCGCCAGAACTTCGCCCTGTACCTGCCCTTCCTGCAGTCCGGGAGTCGGACAAAATGCGGGATAATGAGTTTCCTCATTGAATTTCTTATCACCGCATACGCGGACTTTGCAGTCTACGCAGCTGAATTTGTTATCATTCATTCAGGTCGCCTCCCAAAATCAGCCTGGTGGCCAGGTCAGCTTACGCTTGCCCAGAATATGGAAGTGCAGATGCTTCACAGTCTGGAATGCGTCTTCACCGTTATTGGATACTACGCGGTAGCCGTTTTCCAGACCCAGCGTTTCTGCGATTTCGTGAATCTTATACATCATGTAACCCATCAGTTCCTGATCCTCTTCAGTCACTGCATCCAGACAGCAGATGTGCTTCTTCGGAATCAGCAGAACGTGAACGGGAGCCTGCGGTTCCATATCATGGAAGCAGAAAATTTTGTCGTCTTCATAGACCACATTGGTTGGAATGTCATGATTTGCAAGCATGCAGAAAATACAGTCAGCCATTGATGATCTCTCCTTTCATTCCGTCTTTATATTCTTCTAAAAGTCTTACCTTTTGGAAACTGTTTAAGTGTTCTTCGCAGCCTTCTGCGTACACCTTGATGTAGTTTTCGGTGTAGCCGGTGAGCAGCAGGCCCTCTTCAGTCTCAGCCCATTCTTCGAAGAGAACGGTTCTTTCGCCGCCCCGAGCAAGTTCCCCCGCAAAGAATTCTTTCGCGGCTTTTTCACCTGCAGCAAGGAGCCGTGTGATTCGGTCGTTTTTCGTATTGCCGGAAAGGTGCCCCTTCATGGATGCAGCTGCAGTTCCCGGACGCTTGGAGTAGCGGAATCCGTGAACCTTGCAGAAACCTGCACGCTCGATCATATCGATGCTGTCCAGGAAGTCCTCTTCCGTTTCACCAGGGAATCCCGCAATAATATCAGTAGTAATGCCGTAACCCGGGTCATGTTCCTTCAGCACCTGAACGATATCCAGGTACTCATCCCGGTTGTATCTCCGGTTCATCAGCTTCAGCACATTGGTGCTGCCGCTCTGAATGGAAAGGTGCAGGTGCGGACAGAGCTTTTCGTACTGCATAAGTCTCTTCACATATTCTGCATTGACTACAGTCGGCTCCAGAGAGCTTAAGCGGATACGGAACTGACCAGGCAGTGCATTAATCCGGCTGATAATGATTTCAATGCCGCTCATGCCGGCAGCTTTTTCTTCATCGGTCAGCGGCCATGTGAAACTTCCTTCTGTGCCATACAGTGCGGTGTTGATGCCGGTAAGGATCACTTCCTTAAAGCCGGACGCAATCAGTGCGCGGGCTTCTTCCACCACTTCTTCCGGATTGCGGCTTCTTACATGTCCTCTCGCAAACGGAATCAGGCAGTAAGCACAGAATCGGTTGCATCCTTCCTGAATCTTAATATATGCTCGTGTACGGGATTCCATGGATGTGATGATGCCTTTATCCGTGTATTCGGTCAGTTCATCATAGGTTTTAATATGGAGCTGAGCTTCTCTCTTCTGGCGGAACTCTTCCACGTAAGCAAGCAGATTGTTTTTTTCACCGGTGCCTGCTACGATATCCACTTCTTCCATGGAGGTCAGTTCTTCCGGGCTGACCTGGGCATAGCAGCCGGTTACCGCAACGATTGCATCCGGACTCTGTTTCTTCATGCGGCGGATGTACTGGCGGGACTTGCGGTCTGCCAGATTGGTTACGGTACAGGTATTAATAATATATACGTCTGCAATCTCTTCCTCTCCTACGATTTCATAGCCGGCGGAGCCGAACTGCTCTTTCATGGCTTCTGTTTCGTACTGGTTGACCTTGCAGCCCAAAGTATGAAATGCTAATCTCATTGTCTTCTCCCAAAATTAATCTTCTCCCTATTCTACCACAAAGCCGGACATAAAGGAAGAAAGCCGGACATAAAATATTTTGGAAAGAAAGGAGGAAGTCATGAAGAAAAACAATCTGATAACAGTATTCTTTCTTCTTTTGCTTTTTCTTACGGGAGTTTACATACAGACCCGGCTTCCTGCCGCAGTTTCTGCCTCCATGATGGCGGCTGTAAAAGACACGCGGTCCGAAGTTTCTCTTCCTGTGCTCATGTATCACGGCCTGACCGACGATCCAGCCCGGACAGGAGAATATTTCATACTGACGGGGGATTTTGAGAAGGATCTGCAGTGGCTTTCTGACCATGGATACACCGGTGTTACCTTCCGGCAGCTTTCGGACTATGCGGAAAATGGTGCACAGCTTCCGGAAAAACCGGTTCTCATCACCTTCGATGACGGGTATTATAATAACTATGAAAAAGCCTTTCCCCTCCTGCAGAAATACCATATACCGGCGGTAATCAGCGTGATTGGCAGTGAGACAGAACTTGCCTCCGATCAGCTCTACAGACCCGGCGGCGGACCTTTAACCTGGCGGGAAATTTCAGAGATGTTTTCTTCCGGACTTGTGGAAATCGGAAACCATACCTGGAATCTCCACCGTAATGACGCAACAGGCAGGAAGGGAGCCGACCGTATTCCCGGAGAAGCCTTTGAAGACTACCGTACAGCCCTTCTGGAAGATCTGGGAACGGCACAGCAGCGAATTATGGAAGAGGTCGGTGCACCAGCTCTCGTCTTTGCCTGGCCTTACGGTGCCTGGCCGACCGACGGTTCTGCTGACCCCATTCTCAGGGAACTGGGATTCAAAGGCTCCCTGACCAGCTATCAGATTATGAACACCATCCGTTCCGGCAGTCCGGACAGCCTCTTCGGACTGAAGCGGTTTCTGCGGACACCGGATTTCGTACTTGCAGAGCATTTGCCGGAATAGTCTTGCATTTTGTTTATAATCTGTTAAAATGTGACTATATGGTTAAACTGCAAGGGGAGGATTATATTATGAGTAAAAAGGAAAATTCCGTGGACGTAACCGTTCACGTAGATAAGATTGTAAGAAATGTGGCCATTGCCGGTGTACTGATTGTAGGCATTATCTACGGCTGCAACACTTACAGAAAAGTTCTCCAGTGGAGAGATGAAGAAGAGTAAACAGCAGAAAAGAGACTTCACGCCGAAGTCTCTTTTTTCATACGTATTTACAGTTCCAGTTCGTACATGGTCATGGCCAGAGCTGCAGGGCCTGCAGTTTCTGTACGAAGAATGGTCTTACCCAGAGATACACGCTGCGCACCGGCTTCATCCAGCATTTCCGCTTCCTTATCAGCGAAACCGCCTTCCGGTCCGATGATGATGCAGACATTTTTCGGCATGGTGCGTTCGCCCGCTTCCACAGCACGGATTACATCACGCAGACAGTCCTTAATCGTTGTACCCTCTTCATTTTCATAAGGGAAGAGAATCAGATCATACTGAGAAAGTTCTGCCGCCATCTCCTTAAACTTCAGGGATGCTCCCACTTCCGGAATGATCCCGCGCTTGCACTGCTTCACAGCTTCATCGCTGATTTTCTGCCAGCGGTCCTGCTTTTTACCGAAGTTGCCCTTGTCTACTACCACGGTCCGTTCCATGAAGACAGGGACAATTTCATAAACGCCCAGTTCCACACACTTCTGAATAATGCCTTCCATCTTGCCGGCCTTCGGTACACCTTGATACAGGGTCACATGGAGTTCCGGTTCCCGGGCAAACTTCTGCTTGTCCAAAATCAAAAGTTTAGCCTCATCTTCGTCCAGTGCCTCAATCTGTACATGGTACTCCCAGGCTGCGCCATCAGAAATATCCAGTTCATCGCCCACGCCCATGCGCAGAACTTTACGCATGTGCTTCAGGTCCCCGGAATCGTTCAGGTAAATATACTTATCCGTTACATCAGACGGATCTACGAAAAATCTGCTCATTGCCAGTTTCCCCTCAAAATCTACGCTTCCTTCGGTGTTGCCACAATCGCACACCACATACCATCTTCACGGATTTCCACGATGTCGAAACCGCAGTCACGAATCACTGCCGCCACCTGGTCACGCTTTTCTACCAGAATGCCGGAAGAAATGTACTTACCGCCCGGCAGGATATGTTTTGCCACATCAGCAGACAGCATCATCACCAGGTCTGCCATCAGGTTTGCCACCACGATTTCCGCCTTGAAGTCGATTCCCTTGGTCAGATCTCCATACTGTGCACGAGCCACATCGGTCACGCCGTTCAGTTCCAGGTTTTCCTGCGCGATTTCCACCGCTACAGGGTCAATTTCCACGCCCAGAACCTCAGGGCTTCCCAGCAGTGCGCCCGCGATAGCCAGAATACCGGAACCGCAGCCTACATCCAGAACTTTGTCACCGTCGGCCATATAGTCTTCCATCAGCCGCAGACACAGGGAAGTGGTTTCGTGCGTACCGGTACCGAAAGCCATACCTGGGTCGATTTCGATAACCAGGTCCCCCTCTTCCTTTTCATAATCATACCAGGTCGGCTTCACCACAATACGCTTGCCTACCTTCTTTGGCTTGAAGAATTCCTTCCAGTTGTCCTTCCATTCGCTGTCATCTTCCACGTAAACATCTACAGTCAGAGGACCCAGGTCCACATCTTCACCGTATGCACCTGCTGCCGCGTCTGCCTTCAGTTCCTCGATGGCACCCTGCAGTGCAGCCAGCTTACGGCGTCCCTCTTCATCATCTTCCATGTAAACGGTTACCTTCGGTTCTGCATTCTGCATTTCGATCACGCTGTCATCAACGTAGTCCCATTCCCAGTCCTGGTCCTTATCCAGCAGATCAGCAATGTCCGCCGGGTCTTCCACCACGGTATCCATAATGTCCACGTTCATCAGTGCAGTCAGCACAGGTTCGATGCCCTCACGGTTTACATGAATATCAGCCTGAATATATTTCATCCTTTATCTCTCCTTATTATCGGTTTCTGCGCAAAATATTACGTCTATCATTATACCGCAAATCTGTGGTAAAATAAAGTAGTCAGGAGGTGTTTGCTCATGAAAAACAGCCGAAATTATTTCACTACAGGGGAATTTGCCCGCATCTGCGGGGTAAAAAAGCAGACCCTGTTCCATTATGACGACATCGGTATCTTTCGTCCGGCCGTCACAGGTGAAAACGGTTACCGTTATTATTCCTATACACAGATTGAAACCTTCTCCGTGCTTATGGCGCTTAAAGATCTGAATGTTCCTCTGAAGGAAATTAAAGAGCACATGGACAGCCGGTCCCCGCAGACCCTGATTCAGCTTCTGGAGGAACGGCGCAGCGAAATTGATGAAATGATCCGTAAGCTCCAGTGGTCTAAAAAATTCATCGACACCAAGATTCATCTGACCCGTGAAGGCCTCCAGGCACCTCTTGGAGAAATCATCTTTGAAGACATGGAGGATGAATATCACATCACTACCCGCTATAAAGGACCGGATGAAGACAAGGATATCATGAAGGCAGTCAGTGACCATCTCAATTTCCGTCAGGATCTGGAAATTCCAAGCTGCTATGCTATCGGAGCCATCATCCCTGTGGACAGTGTTACAGAAGAAAACTATCTCTACTCCCACTTCTATTCCGTGGTGGACCGCGAAGATCTGCTTCCGGAAGATTACAGGCATGCTAACCTGGATACCGGAGGCCGATATATCTGCATCTACGATGACCAGGGATATCAGAATATCCACGAAAACTGCGTAAAGCTGATGGATTTTGCGAAGGAAAAGGGACTGCATCTGACCTCAGATTTCTACGAAGAAGTCATTCTGGATGACCTGTCCGTAAAAGACTATAACCACTATCTGGTGAAGCTGGCCATCCGAGTTGAAAAAAATAAAAAGGGTGTCTAAAAAAAACACCCTTTTCTTATCTTACCGTCTGCTATCTTACGCTGTCGTATTCTTCCATGGAACTTGCTTTCCGTTCTCCGGTCTTCACATCCATCTTATAATACTTCAGATTCCAGTCTTCATCCATCTGTGCGAAGTAGAACTTTCCGTTTGCCAGCTTAGTCATTTCCTCTGTCCGTTCACGGAAAATTTCCTTCGGTTTGGTCTTTCCGCCCAGACTGGTTTCGAAAACGATTCTTTCATAGTAACCCAATTCCAGATAATACAGTTTGCCGCCGCTGACCATGGCACCCTGAATGGAGTTCCTGGAATATCCGGTCGGATCCTTGGTTGTTTCCGGTTTTATCTTTCTCAGCAGTTTTTTCGTCTTGCAGTCATAAATTTTCAGACCATCAAAACCTGCGTTGTCGCTTCCGTAAATATAACGGCTTCCGCCAGTTGCTTCCAGCACATTGAAGTCTCTGTTTACGCACAGATACTTCCCGGATTTCACATTCAGAGAATAGAGCTGATAGCATCCGGCTTCATTGCTGTACTTGTAGCTGTACAGATTCCCGTTATCCTTATAATAGGATACAATCCAGTTATTAGAATTCACCTTCTTAATCTTAACCGGCTTGTTCTTCCCGCTGTTTCCTACATAATAGAAGATGGTCGCTTCATTGGCATAGTCGTTGGACTTTACCGCATAATAGAGACGGGTTCCATTGGTTACAATATTATCATCAATGAAATAGCCAGACGGTGCAGAAGCCAGCTTTTTTCCAGTTCCCGATTTCGTTTCTGACACATAAATCGCATTGAAATCTGACCAGTAATATCTGTCATAAATTTTGATTTTTTCCGGCTGACCATAATCACCATAAAGAAACGTTGCTGCCTTGTAACTCTTTGTGGTGGTGGATGCATCTGCCGGTGCAGGTATGGCCAAAGCAGCCATCAGTACTGCAATGAGCACCAACAAAATCAATTTTTTTCCTGTTACTGCCTTTGTTTTCATCTTATATCTCCTTTCATTCCCTTTTCTTTATATCTGAGAAGTTCCTCATAAACTTCCTTCTCAAAACATACAAGATTCTGTTCTTCTGCTTTCAGCAGTCTTGCCGAAGCCATGTGTCTCCACAGCCGCTTCTCCTCCGCAGAATCAACATGTTCGCTTCGATACAGCGCATCTTCCGCAAAAAGCAGACTGGCTCTGGCACTTCCGTCAAAGGAACCTTTTTCCAGGCACTGCAGATATTTCTCATAATCCGGAGAAATTCCGTCTTCTCCATAAAAACGAACTGCCAGATGAAGGGATGCATTGGGATAATTCATCTTCATACCGTGTTCCAGAAGCTGCCTTGCCTCTTCCGTATATCCCAGCCTTAAATCCAGCAGAGCAAGCTGCTCCATTGCAAATACATTCCCCATGTCTGCCGCCGCTCTCCACCGATCACGGGCATTCTCATCTGCTGGCAAACCTGCGGCTTTCAGCACATCTGCCAAATATGGCTGATACTGCGGATTATCCAGAAACTGTGCTGTTTTAATTGGCCCCCAGAAAGATCCCATCTGCTGTGCCTGATGGAAAAATTTAATAGCAGCCGTCAGTTCCGCAACCAGTTCCTTCCGTTGGTTTTCCGGGTTTTCACGGTTCAGAATTTCTTCTGCCCGAAGCAGTGCCAGATCCCCCAGTCCGCTGACCGCATGATGGAATTTATGCTCTGCAGCTTCCTGATAATACCGCTCCGCTTCCTTCATGCGTTCTTCTTTCGTCAAATTCCCGGTTTCCCCATGAAGAATCATATACCCATACGAATAGGCTGCAGGAGCATAAGGAGGATCACTGGAAGCCGCCTGACGGAAATAGAACGCTGCCTGTTCCAGATTCCGTTCCACCATATATCTGCCGGAAGGACCGTTTCCTTCATTTTTTACGATAAATTCAGTTCCCACATAATAGAACCCGGCCAGATTGCTGGAAGCGATAACATTCCTGGACGCCATTCTCTCCAATGCCAGAAAATAATCAATGCTGGTAAACTCGTAACAGTCGCAGGTAAGATAATAATTGTCCAGCTGCTGTTTCAGATTGATTTTTCCGAATATTGTCCCTTCTGCGGGAGTATCCGGATTATGTCTCTCACTCAAATGTGTCTGAATGATTTCATAAAAAATGACCCCCAGCAAAACATCGTCTGCGCGCTCTGTCTTCATCAGAATTTCTGATGCATAAGCAAGTTCTTCTTTCAGCCGCGGCAGCGGTTCCTCATATGTTTTACCGCAGCGAGTGCAGCAGTAACGAATTACTGCAGTCAGACGCCTGCATATTTCTGAACGGTTTGCTGCAAGGGCATAATGAATGCAGTGGTATTTTGGGATGCCCATGCCAGGATCATCATTAATATGTTTCCCCACATTGCTGGAGCTGTTATCCAGCCCCCTGTTCAGAAACATTTCCACTTCCTGTTTTTCCTGCATTCCTGAGTCTGCCAGCTGTTCCTGTTCCATATATACTACAAGATGTTCCGGAAAAACTTCCGGATTGGTCATTCCGAAAACTGCGTTATAAAAACAAACCTGATTATCGAAAAGTTTTCCTTTTCCTGACAGGATTTTCTGCAGTTTACGAAGAACCGTTTTTTGCTGAAACATATTCTACTCCCATCTTTTCTTATATGTTTTAATTATAATATATTGATTCTGCGATATACAGGGCGAACTATTAAAATCACCATGGTGAATTTTCATCTTTTTACGAAGAAAAGTGCCGCTTCCCTTCAGATGGGAACCGGCACATTTCAGCTTTCCTTTTTTATTTCAACTTCATTTACCTGCAGAAAAAATATCATTGAATTCCGTCATATCTACCGGCTCGCCTGCTTCTTTCTTCTGGCGTGCTTCCATGATACGGCCGAAGTTCTTCTTGTTAATCGGATATTTTGTCATCATGACCACAACCAGTACCATGAACAGTCCCGGAATGAAGGTGAACAGGTTGCTCACCCAGCTCAGTGCCACATCCGGCTGCATGGCTGCAGTGTTATCAAATTTTGCCATTTCCAGTGCAACTCCCAGTACCTGCAGACCGGCTGCAATGGACAGGGATTCGGACAATGCCTGCAGGGAAATGACTGCCCCGGAATGATTTTCACCGGAAACCAGCTCTTCCACTTCACATACATCGTACAGCATGGACGGCATCAGCTGCCAGTAGCAGGTATTGGCCACAGAATACACCAGACATACTGCGACGACTGCGCCCAGAGATTCCACACCGATAAACCGGCTGGCCATGAGAATCATGCCGGAGATACCGATACCGGACATGAACACGGTTTTCTTATCAAACTTACCTGCCAGCCGTGCAATAAACGGAACGAAGACCACTCCGCTGACTGTGATAATCAGCATCATGAGAGAAATTTCCTTCTCGCTCATACCCAGATTATAGGTCATGTAGAACACACGGTCTGAGGAGAAAATGGTATTGGCAATCAGATACACGATGCTGGATCCGATAATGAAGCGGATTGGACGAAGTTTGAGAATCTCCAGATAGCCCCGGAAGATTTCTGCAAACATCTTCACATCAAGGAAAGGTTTCTTCGTCTCAGACTTTCGGAAATCAGGCTTTGCCACATCATCTTTCTTAATAGTCATACCGCAGATCAGCAGGGATGCTCCGGCACAGACACCGGCAAAAATTCCCACTGCCTGCCAGGACTGCTGAGCAGTACGGCCCAGATTCATGCAGTAATCTACAATGATAGTCGGCATTACCATACCCACGCACATGCCCACCTGATTAAACACGTAAGCATAGGAACGAAGTACTGTTCTTTCGTTATAATCCTCTGTCAGATCTGATCCCCAGGCCATGTACGGGATAAATTCGCTGGAGAAACAGGTCCAGAAAAGAATAATCATAGCGGTATAATAGATAAATTTCATTCCGTCGCTGGCATCAATGGCTGTAAACAGCAGGCTGGTTACGACTGCAACCGGGAAAGCTGCCGCCAGCAGGAAAGGCTTTCTTCTTCCAAAACGTGTAACCGCTCCGTCGGACTTGTAACCGACTACCGGGCCGCAGAGAGCCTCCCAGATAGAACCAATGGCGGAAATCGTACCTGCCATGGCCGGACTAACCCCTGCCACCGTAGTCAGAAACAGCAGCAGATACGTGCCGGACAGGGTATACAGGGTATTGTCACAGATGCCGCCGATACCATAGGATAACTTGGTTTTAAAGCTTAATTTCATCTCATCACACCTCTTACTTTCTATGCTTTCAGTCTAAAGTATACGGTAACCGTATAGTCAAGAGGTTTTTGGAAATTATTTCATAAAAAAGAACTGTCCGACTGGACAGCTCCTAAAAACATGATAACGTTCCTATTTCAAACCATATTTTACTTCAAACCCGCTCAGGAACAGTTCCTCTGCATCAGCTGGTTTCTTTTCCGGCAGCACCATGTCAATGGCACCCTCCAGATTCTTTATAACAATCTCCTCAGCACCTTCCTGATATTCCCCGTCCAGCGTCCAGGAAACATCACTGCTGGCATGGATATGGAATTCCTTCGCATTGACAAAAGTAATCATGTTCGTATGGTAAAAATTCTGAATGCTGAGCATGTGCACCAGTTCCGCCAGTTCCAGCGGGTCCTTCGGCGTCTTTATGAGAAGCAGCTCAAACATGCCGTCACTCAGGTCCACATACTCCCGCCGGATCGTCAAAAGACCTGCTACCGATGTGGAGTTACTGATTGCACCCAACAGATAATCCCCTTCATAGAGCTGACCATCCGCCTCGATGGCCATATGAATCGGCTTCAGGTTGGCAACCTCTTTCACCCCAGCCAGCACATAGGCCGCATGGCCCAGCGTGTTCTTGATGCTCTGCGGCGTGGCGTAGGATGCCCTGGTGAATGCTCCGAAGGAAGCAATATAAGAAAAGGTTCTGCCGTTAAAGGATCCAAGATCAATAGCACGCACCTTCCCTCTGACGATGTTCTTGGCATTGAGAATCACGTCCTTGGACAGTTCCAGACTGTTGGCGAAATCATTGGTGCTTCCCGCCGGGATATACCCCAGCGGCACTCGGATGCCTCTTTCCACCAGGCCGGCAGCCACCTCATTAAAGGTTCCATCTCCGCCGATCGCCACCAGCAGGTCGAAGTCTTCCGCGTACTTCTTCGCATATTCCGTTCCGTCTCCCTGTCTGGTTGTCACCAGCACCGTCGGCATGTAACCGTTCCGCACGAAGAGTTCCGCAATCTCCGTCAGATACTTGTTCGCACGCATGGTCCCCGACCGCGGATTGATTATAATCAAAACTTTCTTATCCATATTTTTTCCCCTTTTTGTTCAGATCAAAATACCTTATCCTAATATATTACTCCTGTTTCCTGAATTTTGCAATAGACCGCTGTGGTTATCCCGCAAAATATCACTCCCAGAATCAGCGGTGCCGCTGCAGCTGCCAGGGTCCACTTCCAGCTTCCCGATTCTTTCCGGACGGTCAGCAGTGTCGTAGCACATGGCCAGTGCATCAGAGAAAAAAGCAGCACATTGAATGCAGTCAGAGAGGTCCACCCATTATCCAGCAGCAGTTGGCGGAAAAAACCCAGATCCGTTACTTCCGTCAGCATCCCCTGCTTCATATAGATCATCATCATGGCCGGAAGGACAATTTCATTGGCAGGCATCCCAATCAGGAACGCCAGCAAAATGACACCATCCATTCCAATCACGTGACCTGCAGGTTCCAGCAGCTGAGCTGCAGCCGTCAGCAGGCTCACATCTCCTGCTGGAATATTAGCCAGCAGGTAAATCACCATCCCGGCCGGGGCTGCCACAACTACGGCCCTGCCCAGTACCAGAAGAGTACGCTCCAGAATCGATCGGAGAATCACTTTCCCAAACTGAGGCCTGCAGTAAGGAGGCAGTTCCAGCACGAAGGATGATTCTGCACCCTTGAGAACCGTGAGTGAGAGAATTTTGTTCAGCAGAAAGGCTGCCGCTACACCGATCAGAATTACACCGGTAAGAAGCAGTGCTGGTACGCCGCCATGACCGTCTGTGCTGAAGAACATGGTGATAATGCAGATCAGAATCGGAAACCTTCCATTGCATGGAATCAGAGAGTTGGTAATCATGGCCAGAAGCTGCTGCTGGCGGGATTCCATGATACGGCATTCCACTACTGCGCTGGCATTGCATCCGAATCCCATGCACAGGGTCAGGGCCTGTTTTCCACAGGCACCGCAGCACCGGAAACACCGGTCCATGTTGAAGGCAATCCGGGGGAGCAGCCCCCATTCTTCCAGCAGTGCAAACAGAGGAAAGAAAATCGCCATGGGCGGAAGAATCACCGCAATCACCCAAGCCAGCACCCGATACATGCCGCAGGCCATCATTTCACAGAAAAATACCGGCAGTTCAAGGTCCGTCCTCATCAGATCATATAAGGGCTGTTCCAGAGAAAACAGCAGACTGCTCAGGACAGCAGACGGGTAATTGGCCCCCCGGATGGTAATCCAGAAGATTCCCAGAAGAAGCAGAAGCATGACAGGAAAGGCTGTCACCGGATGGGTCAGAAGACGGTCCAGTCCAGTTCGTCTGCAGCAGGATTCTTTCTCATCTGCTCCGGCAGCAGCAGCCTCCATAACCGGCTGTACCAGAATGTCTGCACAATCCGTTCTTCGGAGTGCGATGACGGTACCGTCCACATCATATGCAGTAGGGTCATTCAGGGGGCTTCGATACAGGCACCGGATGTATGCCCCGGACCGGATTCCCATTCCCTCCAGTCTGCCTTCCCCGCCGATTACCTGCAGTATGACAGCCTCTTCATTTTCTCTTAATTTATGTAAAGGAATTGATTTCATAATGTCCAGTCTCCTTTTCGGTTTTTCATGGTATTACTACAGATATGCTTCTGCCCCAGAAAAGGTTACCCGGCCAGTCAGGCGAAAAAAATAACATAATGCAGGCATTCCGCCCGATTATGCTATTCTTTCCGTTTTGGTTTTATATTTCATTTCCGTTTACGCCAGCTGCGGCGCACCTTCCGCACTGCTTTCCGAAGAAGTGGAGGCACCACGTCCGCATCTGCCAGCTCGTCCCTCTCCTGAAGAAGACGCGACTCCCACCAGACTTTGTTCAGAATCACACCCAGAAACTGGACCCAGGCCAGAAGATAGAACCAGAACATGAGAGCCACAAAGTTGGAGAAGGATCCGTACAGCAGGTCATAATTTGCGGAAGCACTGCTGTAGGCACTGTAAAATCCGGTTACTGCCATCATCCCCACCGATGCGAAAATGCTGCCCGGCACCACGGCTCCGAACGGAATCCGGTGGGTCGGAAGCACATAGTAGTTATAAGACACCATGAGAAAATACAGCACAGCGGCTGCCGGCCAGCGAATCAGCACCCATGTCATCTCAGCAATTTCCGTGCCTGCCACAATACCGAAGACCAGTTTCAGAATCACTTCCCCATAGACCAGAATCACCAGTGCAAAAGCAATGGTAAACACCGTAATGACCACCGTCTTCAGAGAACGGATTCGGTCACGCAGATAACCCTGCCCGGTAGAACGGCCATCGGTCAGTGTATAATTCGTGATGCGCATCATGGAAAACTGTGCTTTGGACGCCGCCCAGGCTGCTGTCAGTGCCAGGAACACACTGTTCACACCGGAGGGTGAATAATCCAGCATGGACAGTATCATGTCCGCGCCTTCCACCTTCAGCATACTCTCGATGTCCAGCCAGTCTTTGATGCTGCCCAGAGAAATCGAAAAGAGACCCAGCAGCTGTGACAGCAGAATAAACAGAGGGATAATCGACAGCAGAAGATAAAAAGCCATTTCTGCAGCAGCTCCCTGGTAATAGGGATCCCTCAGTTTTCTGTAAATCAGTATGCAGATATTCCGCACCCTGGCCGGAGACATTTTCATAAATCGGTTCAACCGCTTCCTATCCTTTCTGATAACCCATTTCCTTCAGCTGGCGTTCCAGTTCCTTCAGTGCGTGGGCACGGTGGCTGATCTGGTTCTTTTCCTCAGCGGTCAGCTGTGCAAAAGTACGGTCATATCCATTCGGTACAAACAGAGGGTCGTAGCCGAATCCGTTTTCGCCGGCAGGTTCCTCGATGATTCTGCCAGGACATTCCCCTCTTGCCACAATTACCTGACCGTCCGGAAATGCCAGTGTGATGACACTGACAAACCTGGCAGTCTTCTCAGCTGCCGGTACATCCTTCAGCAGGTACATGAGCTTTTCATTGTTCTTTGCATCATTTCCGTCTTCCCCCGCAAAACGCGCAGAGTACACGCCCGGAGCACCGCCCAGCCAGTCTACCATGAGGCCGGAGTCATCCGCGATGGTCGGCTGTCCGCAAGCTTCCAGAATCCCCCTTGCCTTCTTCAGGGAGTTTTCTTCAAAGGTTTCGCCATCCTCTTCTATTTCCAGCTCGTCAGGTACGCCTGCCTTGTCACGGGCAATGACTTCCATACCGTACTTTTTCGTAATGGCTTCAATTTCTTCAATCTTATGTTTATTCTTGGATGCTGCTACAATGTATGCCATGTTCTGTTTCCTCCTAAATTTCTCCCGTGATTTCTTTCTGAACTGCATGGAGGTCACGGCATCCCTTTTCTGCCAGTGCCAGCAGCTCATTCAGGTCTTCTCTCGTGAACGGACATTCTTCGCCGGTACCCTGAACTTCGATGAATTCGCCCTTATCTGTCATTACCACGTTCATGTCCACCTTTGCATGGGAGTCTTCTGCATAGCACAGGTCCAGAATTCTTTCGTCTCCGTTTATACCTACGCTGATGGCAGATACCATAGCGGTTACAGGCAGCTCACTGATCATGCCCTGTGCCTTCATCCACTTCATTGCTTCCACCATGGCTACAAAAGCGCCTGTAATGGAAGCCGTTCTGGTACCGCCGTCCGCCTGAATTACGTCGCAGTCAATCCAGATGGTCCGTTCACCCAGCTTTTCCATATCTACTACGGAACGGAGCGCACGGCCAATCAGTCTCTGAATTTCCACGGAGCGTCCATCCTGCTTTCCGCCCTTGTCACGCTTCTTACGTGTACCGGTGGAACCAGGCAGCATACCGTATTCTGCCGTAACCCAGCCCTGGCCGGTGCCCACCAGATGGCGCGCAGTGGAATTTTCTACAGTTGCTGTGCAGATTACCTTGGTATTTCCCATCTCAATCAGCACAGATCCCTGCGGACTCATTAAATAGTTGTTTGTTATCTTAACCGGACGAATCTGGTTGTTTTCTCTTCCGTCAATTCTCATATCTTACCTCACTTCAATGCATGGAAATATCTCGTATCTTATAGTATACCAAAAAAAGCATATACTTTCCAGTCTCCTTCTGCTAAAATACATTCATAAGATAAAGATTTCGCAAGGAGGAAACATCCATGAAAACAGTCATTTTAGACGGATATACCATAAACCCCGGTGATCTTTCCTGGTCTTCCCTGGAAGCACTGAGCCAGGTAAAGGTCTGCGACCGGACACCTGCAGAACAGCTTGCAGAAACCATCGGAGATGCCGAAGCAATCTTCACCAGCAAAAATAAGATTACAGCAGAAATTATGGACGCCTGCCCTGACCTGAAATTTATCGGGGTACTGGCAACCGGATTTGACAATATCGATATCGAAGCCGCCAAAGCCCGCGGCATCGCAGTCTGCAATGTACCGTCTTACTCCACAGATACTGTGGCTCAGCATACTTTTGCCCTGATTCTTGAAATTACCAATCATGTGGGACTGCATAACGCAGCAGTTCAGAACGGGGAATGGACCTCCAGTCCGGATTTCTGTCTCATAAAGAGTCCGATTCAGCAGCTTGCAGGAAAGTCCCTGGGCATCATCGGCTACGGAAACATCGGCCGTAAGGTGGCTGCCATCGCCGAAGCATTCGGCATGACTGTAAACATCTACAGCCGTGACCGGGAAGCTGTCATGAAGTCCGATATCGTAACCCTCCACTGCCCTGCCACTGCCGAAAACCGCGGTTTCATCAACGCGGACTTCATCAGCAAGATGAAGGATGGCGCTATCCTGATCAACACCGCCCGCGGTGCTCTCATTAATGAAGAGGATCTGGCTGCAGCTCTTGCTTCCGGCAAAATCTCCGCAGCCGGCCTGGACGTGGTCAACGGGGAACCGCCGAAGATGGACAATCCGCTGATTGGACTGCCGAACTGTTTCATCACAGCCCACGTTGCATGGGCTTCCGGAGAAGCCAGAAACACCATTTGTGAAGTTTCTGCTGCAAACCTGAAGGGCTGGCTGGAAGGCGGCAAGTTGAACCGAATCGTATAATTCTGCAATACAAAAAAAACCAAAAAGGCGGCTGAAAAACCGCCTTTTATATTATTCTGTTTTTTACAGACAGCACAGGCATGGCATAAAGTAGTACCCGCCGCCTCCGCAGCACAGATTGCAGAGCATGAAATAACCGCACATCTGCATACAGTGATTATTCATACCCATGGTCGGATTTCCGCCGTAGTGGGCACTTCTCTGCTGGTAGCGCTGACCGCCGCTCTGCAGCTGATTCAGCAGCATGGCATAATTATAGTTATTCGGCTCAAAGGCACAGGCAGTTTTTGCATGTTCCAGAGCAATTGCATTGTTTCCCAGCTTATAATTGGCGAAAGCACTGTAGTAATACCATGGTCCCTTACGGTCCTGTACCTGTTCCAGCACGTTCAGGCCTTCCCGGAAATAGCCGCTTTGAATGTAATTCAGCGCAGAACGCAGATACTGATCATCCTGAGTTTCCGCACGGCCTGCAGACTGTCCGCCATAGCTGTAACCGCCAAATCCCCAGAAATCCTCTGCAGACGGCTGCCCTTTGCCCTGACGCTGGTCCATAATCGTCTTATAGGCCTGCTGCACTTCCTTAAACTTTTCCTCCAGCGCATCCTTATTTGGATTGTTCACATTGGCATCGGGATGATACTTTCTGCTCAGCTGGCGGTACGCTTTTTTAATTTCATCTTCCGTAGCGTCATAGGAGACACCGAGTATTTCATAAGGATTCATACTTATTTCTGTTCCTCTTTCTTCTGTTCTGCATTCGTTCTTTTATTCTTAACCTGCTCATATCTCACCCATACACCTGAGTAGAGAATATTCCGCAGGATTTCCGCGCTTTCCACCAGAGGAAGCCGCTCAAAAGCGTCTGTACATTCCCCCATCATCAGCATCATCAGCTGAAGCACCTGCTCATCGAAACCTTCCGTCCTGCACAGTTCACGGAACGGGTTATAGTCTCCCGTCTTCAAGTCTGTTTCGATGTCCTCGTAGGCGTCCATCAGATAAATAAATTTACCCAGATAGAACCCCACTTTGTACAGGTCCTCCTTCCAGAAATCATCCTGATAGGAGAAGATTTCTCCCATAATCTCGCCGAAGATTTTCGCCACTTTGTCAATTGGCGTATTCTTCGCACTTTCCACAATAGACAGCTGGTTCAGCTTCTTCTCCACGAAAGCCGCCTTTTCCGGATACTGAGCACGGACACGCTTCATCTTCGGCTCCATGAGTTTTGCCAGGAACCACCGTGACAGCTTCTTCTCATCGTGCCAGTCATCCATACACTTATGGTAGCTGAGCAAAATCGTCATATCAGCACAGTAGTCGCCGGCTTTCGATGTACGCTGGCAGTGCTTCTTCACCGGATGCATCATGCACCGGCAGCACTGCTGCTCTTCCTTCATGTCATACAGATCGCTCAGAAGCATAACCAGAAAGGTCATGTCATAGGTCAGCATGGACCGTCCCAGCAGGCCATACCGTTTCAGCGATTCGCAAAGCCCGCAGTAATAGCTTCTGTAAACTTCAAACTCTCTGATTTTCAGCTCTGGCTTATTTATCATAATATACCCGAACATGGATGTCAAACCTCCTTTTTGCATTCTTTTAAAATGCTTCTTTTATTCTAATTGAAATCGGCAGATTATGTGTGTGTGTTCTGTGAAATATTGAAAAAAAGCCACTTTCACACGTAAAACTGGACATACATGCTAAAATCGTGTATAATATTCAGACGTGTATTTTATACGTTTTGAACCAGAACAAAGGAGAATATCTTATGTATAAGAAACTTATTGCTATGGCTCTGTCCCTGGCTATGGTTTTCAGTACTGCGGCGACTGCCTTCGCATCCGCTGATGCGGAAGCATCAGAAGCTTCCATGCTGCCTGCAGTTTCCCTGAATCCATATATGCCGAAGGGCACAGAGATCCCGGAAGAACCGGAAGCTCCTGCTTTAGAGCCGGAACAGCCGGCAGTACCGGAAGAGCCGGAAACAGAAGTTTTGCCGGAAGAGCCTGCTGATGAAGAATCCACGGAGCCGGAAGAACCTTCTGAAGAACCGGAAGATGACGATGAAGAAGAAGCCGATGAGGAAGCAGACGCCGAAAAGAAAGCTGCAATCCGCTACAGAAACGGGCTGGCTTCCTATATGCGCAGCAAAAACAGCAAGCTGGGCAAGGTGTGGTCCCGCAATCTGGCACAGACATTCATTGACATCGGCGAAAAGCATGACATTGACCCAAAAGTGCTCATGGCAGTTGCGCAGAGGGAAAGTACATTCCGCTCCAAGGCAACCAGTCCTTATGGCTACAAGGGAATGATGCAGACCAGTGACTGGCTGGCCAGGAACTACGGTTACAAGCCAAGTGACCTTTATAAACCGGAAGTCAGCATCGACGTGGCTGCACGGTATCTGAAAAGTCTGAAAAAGACCTTCGGTACTTACACCATGGCGCTGTGCGGCTACATGTATGGCGGATATGCCGTAAAAAAAGGCAACTATTCTAAAAAAGGTGCCTGGAAGGTTATGAATACTCGCAGTGAAATTCAGAACTACCTGGAAAAATACGATTTTGTTTAAAAGAAAAAGACCTGTTCGACTGTGAACGGGTCTTTTTATGTCATTATACAGCTTCTTTCAGGTAATCTGTCAGTACCGGAAGTCCAACCTTCCATGCCAGAATGCAGGCCGCTGCCAGCACCAGAACGATAATGAGATTCCGCTTATTGAAGATTTTGCCCCACGGAATCTTATGCGCAATCCAGGCTCCGGCTCCGGCGCAGAATGCATAGAATGCCAGTTTCAGCCGGGTGAAAAATCCCATTTTCTGCTTTTTTTCCTCTTCGTCTGAGGATTCCTCCTCAATTACCGCCTCATCCGCTTCCTCAATGGTCATTACCACAGGCGCCGGGTTGAGAACATCCGGATCTGTCAGCTGTGCAGGTTCTGCCTTGGCAGGAAGAAGGGATGCTGCAGCAATCAGTGTCAGAGCAGCCACTGCTGCTGCCAGTTTGATAACTGCACCATTTTTAATTAAATTTCTTTTATCCATCGTCTTCTCCTTTCCAAAGCTTTCCGTTTCAGCAGGGTCCGTTACTGACGGCTTCCGCAGCCTTCCACACCACAGCTGTCACAGCTTCCGCTGCATCCTTCCGGTGGTTCCGGCATTCCGTCATGTTTATTCGGATTATACGCTGCCAGGCACACATCCACCATGGTGTCCAGCCAGTTTCCTTCAAATAATTCAATCAGACCTCTGTCACAGGCGCCTGCAATCTTCGGATTGATTGGCAGCTGTGCCACCGCCGGGATTCCGTATCGGAATGCAACTTCTTCCACATGACTTTCTCCGAAAATCTTATGCTGCTTACCACAGTCAGGACATTCGAAGTATGCCATGTTTTCTACCAGTCCAACGATAGGGACATTCATCATATTGGCCATCTTCACTGCCTTTTCCACAATCTGACTTACCAGTTCCTGCGGGGAAGTTACGATCACCAGGCCATCCAGCGGCAGGGACTGGAACACAGTCAGGGCCACATCGGCGGTTCCCGGAGGCATGTCCACATACATTACGTCCACATCGCCCCAGAGTACATCGTTCCAGAACTGCTGAATCACACCGCCCAGCACCGGTCCTCTCCAGACAACCGGATCCGTCGGATCTTCCAGCAGATTGTTTACAGACATGGTTTTAATACCGGTTTTGGTCACAACGGGGAAGATACCGTCATCGCAGCCGTCTGCAGTCTGTTTCAGACCGAAGGCAGTAGGAATAGACGGACCGGTAATATCTGCATCTAAAATGGCAGTCTGATAACCCAGCCGCTGGGTTGCTACTGCCAGCATGGAAGTCACAGAAGACTTACCTACACCACCCTTACCGGAAACCACACCAATCAGTTTTTTTACATCAGATTTACTGTTCATAGCTGAACTCTCCTTCTATTTTACATTGACACTTTATTATATCACATTCTCACAAAAAACAACAGAAAGTATCAAAAAATGATACTTTCTGCACGAATCCCTGATACTTTTGTTTACATTTCTGTTACCGTTCCCATGAACACCGGCACTCCGGTAGAATCGTCGATAATCATATAGAGGAACGGCCGGTCCAGATATACTTCCTTAACATCCAGCATTTCCACGGCTGCACAGTCATTTGCCACGATTTCCGTCACTGCCGCTGCACGGGTGCCCTCCGTATCTACTTCAATGAAGGTTTTCTGAAAGACTTTGCTGATGTAAATATTGCCACGGGAGGATGTGGCCATGCCAGAAAGGTCTGCCTTTTCTGCATCAAAGAGATTCGTTACCCCCAGAACCTCCAGGGCCGGAATCAGATCCACACTGTACTCGCTGGTGAATACCGGAAGCTTTGTTTTCACAATAGTTTCCGTCTGACTGTCCAGAAGATTCCGCAGGCTGTCTCCGGTCATGCTTTCAATATATTCTGCCAAAGCTTCTGCCGTCAGCTCCCCGGTGTACTCCCCATAGATTTCTCCGCCGGTCATCGGCTGCCCCGGCTGGTCCGGATAGACACCGTCATACATGATGACACCCGCTTTCGGCACCAGTGCCACGAAACTGAATCCCCCTTCATACGGCTTCACGAAGCCTTTCACCATATTATCTTCCAGATAACGGGTTTCCTGTCCATACATGAAGTCTGTCTTACTGGTTCCCCCTCCTGCATTGAGGAATTCACCGTTCCCTACGTCTGTTGATTCATACGGGTTCAGCCACTTGGCATCGAAGCAGATGGCGTTCAGCAGGCGAATCACTTCGTCCGGTTTGATTTCCTTCACCAGCTCTTCAATCATCCCGTCAGTCTTCTCGCTGCACCAGCGGTTGATATCTTTTACAGTTCCTTTATCGAATGCTGCCTTAAAGATATCGGCATTGAAATAGCCCTCCGCATCGGCAATAAACTGTTCGTTGACCGTCAGACGCTCCGCGTCGTCGCGGAACCAGACAGAGCTGGCCGAAGTAAATTTTGCAGGGCGGCCTTCCAGACTGGCCAGGAAAGAACCCAGATAGGCCGTGAAATAGTCGATATCACTGCCGATGGCTTCTTCCAGCTGGTCCAGAGTTTCACCGTCAGCTCCCCGGGCTGTCATGGTCAGGGCCGTAATCAGGGACAGCGGTGAAATCATGGTATTATCATCTGAGCGGAAACTCTCCCTGAAGATATTTACCGATACGTCAGTCAGTCCCATTTCCTCGCCTACAAAACAGAATCCCTCTCCCAGGTCGCTTGGCGGCAAATCAGCCACGGAAATCTGCACGGTTTCTCCGCTGCCCGGTCCGCCGGACTGTCCGGATGGTTTTTCCTGCCCTCCGCTCTCAGTCTTACAGGCTGTCAGTGCGCAGATCATACATAAAATCAAAAGACTCGAAATCCATTTTCTCCTCATAAATTCCCTCCTATTCTGCCGGATTCATAACCACACCCATGAAAATCGGCAGCTGACTGGCATCATCCACGATAGCATATACAAATGGTCGGTTCAGATTCACCACATTCTCCGGCTCCATGGCACTTTCCCCGGGAACAACCAGTGATACGGCTGCCGCCCGTGTTCCCTGTTCATCTACCTCTATGAATGTTTTCTGGAAGGCCTGGGACACGTACAGGCTTTCCCCATCGATGAGAGCCATCGGTGTCAGGTCTGCTTTGTCAGGATCGAAAAGGTCAGTGACGCCGCGTTCCTCCATCATTTCAATCAGGTTCATAAATGTCTCTCCGCTGAACTTCGGCAGAGTGCAGAAGACCTGCTCATCCCGTTTTTCCATAAGCAGGTTTTCCAGCTTGCTTCCGTCAAAGCCTGCCAGATACTCGGCCATGGTCAGACCTTCCTCCGGCAGAAGAGCCACGAAGCTGTAGCCTTCTTTATATGGACGTACAAACCCTGTGGTGTTTTCATCCATCAGGTAACCAAATTCTTCAGAACGCATGTAGCTGACCTCCGCAGTATCTCCGTCCTCCAGATAAAACCTGTGGTCAAATATATCACTTTTTTCATAAGGTTCTGCCCACTTTGCATCAAAGCAGACAGCATTCACAAGAAACATCATCTGAGCCGGACCAATCTGCGTCAGAATTTCGTCAATCATGTCATCAGTATGATCAGCACACCACTGATTGAGATCCTTTACGGTGCCGTCATCAAAGGCTGCTTTGAACACTTCCGCATCGTAATATCCCTTCACATTCTGCAGGAACCCATCCTGTATTTCCAGCCGCTTGGTGTCCCGGATCCAGATGGAATTCGCAATTTCCAGTATCGCGTCTTTTTCCGACGGCAGATTATTTTCCAGATATCGTATATACTGGCTCAGAGCATTGGTATTGTAACCAAAGAAATGCTCCAGCTGCTGACGGGTCTGACCGCCAGCACCTTCACTGACCATCCCCATCACCTCAATCAAAGACAGCGGTGACATGAGGAAATTTTTATTCTCTCCGCAGGCAGCCCAGGTATCTGCGAAAAGCTGCTCAGACAGGCTGTGAAGCTTCACAGCCTGAGGATCTTCACTGGTGCAGGTAATGACTTCCACCAAGTCCGTCAACGTTTCTGTTCCGGATGTGTACCCGGCACTGCAGCCAGTCATTGCAAACGCCGATGTCAGCACTGCCACCAGCAGCACACCCGTCAAAATCTTCTTACTCATACCATCCCACCTCCCCGGTCAGATAGTAGATTTCTTTCTGCTGCGGTTCCCGCTCGATAGTGACGATACAGGTAACCTCATCCATTTTCAGTTCGGCTGCATCTTCTAATCTTCCGTCAATATGGAACACCTGGCCGTTTTCTGCCAGCCGGTCCACCCAGGCCTGAACTTTTTCTACATCATCAAGTCCGCCTCCATGGGTTGCAGATGCACTTTTCTCTTCATATAGTTCAATGGTGAAACGAGGCAGGCAGTAATACGCCAGTTCGCTGTCGTTTTCATCGGTCACCAGATCATAGATCTCTTTCGGTGGAGCTGCCTGTCCCGGCACAGCACCTGGCGTCACTGTATCCCGGTCTTCTGTGCCCTCTTCACGAAGACAATCTTCCGCTGTTTCGTTTTCTGTAATGCTCTCCACAGCCGCCCCATCAAAGCTGCCTTCTGCCGCCGCGCCCATGAAATCCAGCACATCCATCTCTGCCAGACCAAGGGTCAGCACCAGACATGCTGCCGCTGCACTCAGGCCGGAAACCAGTCTCTTTTTATATTTCTTTCTCTTTGCCAGTTCTGCATCCCGCTTGGCATAGACACTGGCCAGAAATTCTTCTCTATCTTTCATTCTCATAGCCCTCCCGCTCCAAAATCTTCCGCAGGGACTGTTTTCCCCTGTACACCAGGTTTTCCACCTGTTTTCGGTTCTTCTTCATGACACGTGCCGCCTCTTCATGAGACAGGTCCTCGAAGTAAACCAGATGGAGTGCCATCCTGTAATCCTCAGAAATCTCTCCCAGTGCTCCGTTCAGCAAATGTTTCTCCTCGCTGCCCAGCACCGCATCCTCCAGATTGGAAACCTCAGCCAGCCGCTCCGCCTCATCCAGGGGAACAACCTGAAGGCGGGAAGTTTTGCGGAGAAAATCCACGGCCTTATTGCGTCCAATGGTGAAAATCCAGGTTTTCAGGGCACACTGAAAACGGAACCGCTTCGGATGAAGCAGCACTTCCACAAACACATCCTCCGCCAGATCCTCAGCAGCATGCAGGTCACCCACATACCGGTACAGGAAAAATATGAGGCTCTCGCGGTATTCATCCACAATTTCCACGAAAGCGTTTTCGTCGCCAGCCAGAAAACGGCGGTAGCTACTTGCACCGTTATCCATAGCAAACTCCTTTCATCCCTTTTGTATCTATTCGTCGGTCCGGAGCCGCAAATCACTCACCTTAATTTTACAATAATTATAAAAAAATTGCCAGAATCAGTCTGCTTTGATATAATAAAGAACAGCAACAAGGAGGTACGCTTATGGCTGAAAAGAAAAAAAACGTAAAACCCATCGGGAAACCAAACCCGTTCCTATACTACCCGCTGGCCTATGTGGCCGGGGCCATCTTCAAGCTGGTGTGCCGTGTGAAGATTGACCGTTCAGCCCTGCAAAACATCCAGGGTCCGGCGTTCATCGTCTGCCCGCACATTTCCAACATCGACTTTATTCTGGTGGCTCTGGCGCTGCTGCCGCACCGTCCGAATTTTGTGACCAGTGAGCATTTCATGGCCCGTCCGCTGATCCGCTGGTTCCTGACGAAGATGGCAGTCATTCCGAAAAAAATGTACTGTGCCGATATCCGGGCTATGCGGAGCATTCTTCAGGCGAAGGATCAGGGACATCTGATTGTAATCTTCCCGGAAGGACGCCTGTCCTGCTTCGGTCACTCTGTAAACCTGACCGACGGTACAGCAGAGCTGGTGAAAAAGCTTGGCATCAATGTATATACCGTTACCGGAAACGGTGCTTACCTGACCCTGCCGAAATGGGGCAAGGCTGGTCTTCGCCCTGGTCGGATCCAGGTTGAAAGCCTTAAGCTTCTGGATGCAGAAGCCATTCCTGATATGAGCGTAGCTGAAATTCAGGAAGTCCTGGAACTGGCCATTCTCCATGACGAGGACAAGGTTGCCCGGGAAATGATGTCCGGTGTGAAATATAAGTGCAAAGCACCTGCAGAAGGGCTGGACGGAATCCTCTATAAATGCCCGGAATGCGGAGCCGAATTCCGCATGGAAACTTCCGGCAGCCTGATCCGCTGCAGTGCCTGCGGACTGGAAGCAAAACTGGATGAAAGCTATGTACTTCACGGCGGTCCATTTAAATCCATTAACGAGTGGTTCTTCTGGCAGATGGAACAGATTGACCTGGATGTGCCTCTGGAAAGTGAAACGATCGTCATCGCGGTAGGTCCTGACGGCAACCGTGACTTCAATGCCGGTTCCGGCACCATCCGCATGGACCGTGAAATGATTCATTTTAAAGGAACTGTCTTTGGCGAGGCACTGGAATTCGAGGAAACAACCCGCAGCGTCAAGGCCTTCCCTGCTGCGGTAGGCAGCCACTTCGACCTCTATCACAACAAGATTATGTACAACTTCCGCCTTCAGCCGGATCCGAGAGCAAACATGAAATGGGTTGCCTTCCTGGATAGGTTGAATAATAATGTGAGAGTGGAGTAGTTTTCGCCTGTAGCTGTGCTAATTTCGCCAAATTGGCGAGTTATCCCCGAAATCTGGCGAAATCCAAAAGATGAATTACAAAAAATCCCTAAAAACCTACAAAAAATCCCTGAAATCTGTAAATTTTATACATTTTCATTTTACATTTAAACCTCCTGTGCTAGAGTTTAGCCAGGAGGTATTTTTATATGAGATTTAAAGATTACATTCTTCTGAAGCTGCGAGCCGAAAAAAAGATGCTCACTCGATACAGCGAAAAAGTGAAAGATATGGCCGGATATACACTCTACACCAGAATGGACCGGAATAAAATCCGATACCGCTATAAAACGGATGCAATGTCAGAGCCGGTATACATCGGCTGGCGAAAGGATGGACACCTTCTTCGGCGGCTCTTGGATAAGGAAAATGCAGAGAAGATGATGAAGAACCTGGAATCAAACATTGCTCTGCTGGAAAACCTGCTTGTTTCCTATTACTTCACGAACGAACTGCTCACACAGAACTCGAAATATGAGTTTCAAAAATCAGAAAACAAATTTAAGAAACATTTGCTTCAGCATGATACCGGTCTGGGTTTTCTGACTCGTACAAAGTCAGAATCCATTGTGGCAGTACGGCTGTTTCACTTTGGATTTCGCTTCCAGTATGAACGAGGGCTTCGGATTCGCTGTACAGATGGGCGGTATAAAACAATTTATCCGGATTTCACAATTTTTCTCGAAAGTGGACGCATCATTTATATCGAACATGTGGGAAAGCTGGATGATGCAGGCTACAGGGAAAGTTTTTTCCAGAAGATTCTTGATTATCATGCAAATAATCTGCTTCTGGGCAGGGATGTATTTATTACAATGGATGGTCCGGATGGAAGTATCGATATTAACTCCATCGACCAGCTTTTGCAAATGCTTTCGCTCCTGTAAAACTAAAAAAGTCGCCAAAATGAACGTATTTTTCGTTCATTAGGCGACTTTTCTATCTTATTCAGGCGAAAACAGCGTTTTCTGCTGAATCCGTTTTTCATATGTAAATTACTTCCTATGTCCCCGTTTTTCCTCTCTGTCAAGAAAGCTCCGGTACGTGTCAAACCCGTACCGGTCAGTTCCCCGATGGAGAATCAGAAATCCGACGGCAATATTCACTGCCGCCAGAAAATAAATCCAAACCCGTTCCATAAATCAGACTCCCTTATTATTCATTCAGTTTTCTGGTAAAATTGTACACCGCATTCCGCATAAAATCAACCAGTTTTTTCCATTCAGTTCCCTTTCGGTGACTTTGGTGTAAAAATCAGTGATATCACATATCCAAATGCAATAGCCACCGCAATTCCCGCTGAGGTTGCCTTCAGAGGACCCATAATTGCCTCTAAAAAGCCCTTTTCAGCCCCTTCCATGGCACCTTTGGCAAGATTGTACCCAAACCCCGGAAGAGGCACTGTAGCCCCGTTTCCGGCCAGTTTTACCAGTGGTTCATAAAGACCCACTGCCTGCAGAATTACGCCGGACACCACGAAAATCACGAGAATCCTCGGAGCGGTCAGTGTGGTTGCGTCCATAAGAATCTGTCCAATCAGGCAGAACCCTCCGCCAATCACAAAGGCCCACACATAGTCCATCAGTCCGTTCAATATACCTTCCATTTACTCCACCTCCAGTGAAATTGCATGTGCGATTCCCGGTATGCTTTCCCCCTGCAGCGGCGAAATGACAGACAGCATGGCTCCAGTTGACATAAGCAGTACTTTTTTCAGTTCTCCCTGCTCCATCCGCTGCAGCAGATGCCCTGCAAAAACCGATGCCGAACACCCGCATCCGCTTCCGCCGCTGTGCACATCCTGATCTTTGGTATACAGCATGGTGCCGCAGTCATCATAGCGTTCCCGGACTTTTGCAGAAGGGAGCCCCGCATCCACAAGCAGATCCATGACAATTTCCCTGCCGATGAATCCCAGGTCGCCGCTGACCACCAGGTCGTAGTAATCAATCCCACGCCCCGTATCCTGAAGATGATTCAGCAAAGTATCCACGGCTGCCGGTGCCATGGCCGCCCCCATCTGATTGGCATCTTTAATTCCCGCATCGATAACCCGCCCGATGGTTGCGGCTTCTGCCCGTATCCGCGGTATTCCAGGTCCCGGAGGCTGTCCTGAAATCACCACTGCGCCTGCTGCTGTAGCCGTCCACTGGGCCGATGGAGGGCGCTGATTTCCGTGCTCCACCGGCAGACGGAACTGACGCTCTGCCGTACAGAAATGAGAGGATGCACCTGCCAGCACATTCTCTGCAAACCCTCCATCAATCAGAATAGAGCCCAGCACAAGAGACTCCGTCATCGTGGAACAGGCACCATAGAGCCCCAGGAAGGGAATATGCATGTCCCGGGCCATAAAGGAAGAGGACATGAGCTGATTCAGCAGATCTCCGCTGAGCATCACATCGATGTTTTCTTTTTCCAGGCCTGCACGCTGAACCGCCTTCATCATGGCATCCTTCAGCATTTTGCTTTCTGCCTTCTCCCAGGATTTTTCCCCGTACATATCGTCCTGCAGCACTATATCAAAACAGCTTCCCAAAGGGCCGCTGCCTTCTTTTTTCCCAACCACAGTACCCCGCCCTCTGATCCAGGCTCCCGACGGGAAAAGCATACTCTGTGACCCGATTTTCTTTAATGCCATCATCTATACCCCCTGTATTCTTCCAATCATCCAGTAAATCAGACCTACCGCTACGGCTGCCGATATGCCGCAGACCAGAACCGGTCCTGCCACAGTAAAGAGCTTGGAACCTACACCCAGCACAGGCCCTTCTTTTTTGTATTCGATAGCCGGCGCCACCATGGAATTGGCAAACCCTGTAATAGGTACAATAACCCCTGCCCCTGCGAATTTTGCCAGGGAATCGAAGACTCCCAATCCGGTAAGAAGCTGGGCACTCACCACCAGGAGAATGGTCACGAAAGCCCCTGCATCTGTTTCACTCATTCCTCCATCCTGCAGCCGCTTCTGCAGCCAGAATGCGGCAGTACAGATCAGGCCGCCCACCAGAAAGGCTTTGATTCCATTGCTTACATATGCAGGACTGGGAGTAAACTGCTTCACATAGTCTCCGTAGGCCTTGCCGATATCCTTCCTCAGCTTTTTTTCCTTTTCATCACTGTCTTTCATCGTTATCCTCGCTTTCCATCACTCTGCAGCTTATTTTCCCCCTCTTCGCAAAATCTATGCACCCGCTTGCTTTTCCCTCCTGAATCGTTTATTATGAAAGGTATAAGAAAAACGAAAGGACTTGGGTATTGCTTATGAAAATGAATTATATTCTTGACCATGAAGATTTACAGTATCAGTGTGTCCCACTTCCGGAAGACATCCTGAAAATGAAGTGGAGCGGCCGCCTGGATCTGGCAAAGGCCATGATTGAAAATCGTCTGTCGCTTCCGGATCTGCCGAAGGCATATCGTGCCCGCCTGACCCTGGAACTGAAAAATATCGGGCACCTGAAACTGAACTATACAAAAACGAAAGACGAAGTTCTGGCCGAAATTCAGCAGCGTATTCCTGACTTCACCATGGATGAAGTGGATCAGTGCATTCTGGAAGGAAGACTGGAATGGATTTTTATCGATGGACAGGAAATGTTCATGGGCAACACCGTCCACAATCTGTTCAGCCAGTATCCGGACATCTGGGGCAGAACGAAAGAAGGCGACACACGGACCTACAAGGTGCTGCATGAGCTGATGGACTGTCTTCCGCCTTCCGGCAGCGATATGAAGGCGCACATTCATATCCGCCACGATCTCCAGCTGTCAGATGAAATGGTGGAAGAAGGCAAGATGCTTCATGTTTATCTTCCGGTACCGCTGCAGCGTCAGCAGATTACCAATCTGAAGGTACACAGTATCAGTCCGAAGCCGCGCCGCATGCCGCAGGAAGGTGACATACAGCCTGCTGCCTACATTGAAACACCTGCCAAAAAAGGCCAGGTATTCTCCGTAGAATATGAGTTTGATAACGTAACCCGCTATGTTGACCTGAGCCAGGCAGACTTCGATGCTGTGGCAGAAGCTGCTGCTGCAGGTTATCCGGAAGATACGCTTTCCTATCTGGAAGAACGCGGCCCACACATCGTCTTCACGCCATATCTGCGTTCCCTGGCTGCAGAGCTGATTGGTGAAGAAACCAACCCTCTGAAGATTGCACGTATCTTCTATGATTACATTACCTGCAAACTGAAATATTCGTTTGTCCGTGACTATGCATCTCTGGACAGCATCGCAGAACACATGGCGGTAAACCGTAAAGGAGACTGTGGTGTACAGGCGATCCTGTTCGTCACCCTTTGCCGTCTCGCCGGAATTCCTGCAAGGTGGCAGTCCGGACTGGATGCAGAACCAAATGATATTGGTGAACATGACTGGGCTCAGTTCTACGTTCCGTCTATCGGCTGGGTTTACTGCGACCCATCTTTCGGAATGTCCTGTCATCTGCGTAACAAGGATGATCTCTGGAACTTCTACTTCGGTAATCTGGACCCATACCGCATTCCTCTCAACTGTGATATGCAGTATGACTTCGTTCCGCCGAAGAAGTTTATTCGTTTCGACCCGACCGATAACCAGTGCGGTGAAATTGAATATGATGACGGAGGAATTTACAGTGGTAAATCCAGAACATTCACTGATCTTGGTATCCGCCTCATAAAGGAGGAAAAATAATGGCCCGTCAGTACATCTTGGGCTCTGGTTCTCCCCGCCGCATTGAAATCATGAGGAAAAATGGATATGATCCAGTTGTGATGCCCTCAGATATTGAAGAAAATCTGCCCCTCCACTGCGGCATGACGGAAACGGCCATGTTCCTGGCACTGAAGAAGGCTCATGATGTAGAAAAACGGTATCTCGCATCTCTGCCTGCTGCCGGTTCCACCCCGCAAAACCCCCACGGCACACCTGACGGCCAGCCGCCTGTGATCATCGCTGCGGACACTATCGTCTTTTTTGACGGTGAAGTGATGGGTAAACCGGCAGACCGGGAAGATGCTTTTCGTATGCTGTCTGCCCTCCGCAATAATGCACATTATGTGGTAACCGGTGTTGCACTGGTGGAAGCCGGTGCTCAGAATGCCCGCGTTTTTTGTGACATCACACGGGTATATTTCAAAGATTATACTGATGAAGAGCTGTTGGCATATCTGGATACGGATGAAGCATACGATAAGGCCGGCGGTTACGCCATCCAGGGGCATTTCGCCCGGTACGTGGACCACTTCGTTGGAGATTATGACAATGTGGTTGGGTTCCCATGGTTATCCATTAAGAAAGAGCTGAAATATTTCGAATAAAAATCTTTACATTACAAGGAGAAAAATAATGAAAAAATTCATGACAGAATTTAAGGCATTCATCGCGAAAGGTGATGTAATGAGCATGGCTGTCGGTATTATTATCGGCGGTGCATTCACTGCAATCGTACAGTCCCTGGTAAATGATGTGATTACCCCACTGCTGGGTATCATCATGGGGGGCATCAACTTTACCGGCATCGTTGTTTCCGTTGGCGAAGCACAGCTGCTGGTGGGCAACTTCATTCAGGCAATCATTTCCTTCCTGCTGACAGCACTGGTTCTCTTCTTCATCTTAAAGGCTTTCAATTCCTTCAAGAAAAAAGAAGAAGAAAAGCCGGCTGCACCTGCAGAACCACCTGCACCACCAGCTGATGTACAGTTATTAACTGAAATCAGAGATTTA